>NZ_LZPK01000044.1:0-20675 GCF_001729375.1 Methanosarcina sp. A14
ATTACAAGTTTTGCAAGCCGGGTGGAGTCGTTTCCAACGGCAACATACGGTTTTCCAAACCAGGGAAGCTGATAATAGAACATACCACCAAGCTCCTTAGGAGTTGTACTGGCATCAAGTTCAAGGTCGGAAACAACTCCATATTTGGAAGAAAACGGACGGGTAGTATACACAAGTTCTCCTTCACCGATTACATGATTTCCGGGGTGGCCCTTGCCAAGTTCATCCTGGCCGTCTTTTTCGACATATTGAAGGCGTTCACCCCACCAGTTTTCAGAAGCTACAAAACCTTTATGCTTGTTTACAGGATAGGCAAAGCCGCCAAAAGTGGTAGCATTCCAGCAGAATCCATCGGATAAAGTTTCGTTTGTGTCGAGGGGCAAACCAGAGATAGCTGGAGCTGGAGCTGCAAAACCCGAAGGAACGATCAACGAACAAACTGTAAGCGAAGCAAACAGCAAAAGTAAAATTTTTTTAGCATAGGATGTCATAAGAAATTATCACTCTTTTCATTTATGTTCATATATTTAAATACGATAGGCAAGATAATATCAGTAACAGTGTTATTTATTAAATGAAACGTAACAACAAATAAATCTAAGTAGTTAATAAATTTTACTAAATTAATTCATTTCGAAACCCTAAATTGATTTTTTGGAGTCTCAAATGCAGCCTTCACTCGGCATTGAAGCCTGTAAACTATCAATAGAAGTTCTTGTCACGGGACGTAATTCTAAAACTTTTATTTGGGGTAAATGGAACTTTTATTTCTGGAAATACTTTCATAATCGTCATCTCATATTTGATAGTTCATAGCGTAGAACTTGTAAATACACAAATTTAGTTGTGTTCAACTTTATTTTAGAATAAAACAAACTTAATTGTTTTAAAATAATGACCAAACGCATAGGAAATAGTTTGTATTCAAAATATTGTAATTCAGGACAATTTGTTTAAAACAACTTTATTTTAATGATTTCCACTATACTGTGATGAAAAGTTATATTTTAAATAGTTCAAAATAAAAAATATTTTACTTTATTCTTAAGAAAAAAATCTGGTTTTGGAATGAACTCTGAGATTGGCTTCGTATGAATACTCTTTGAATTTTCCTCAAATTTTCCTCAAATTTTCCTCAAATTTTCCTCAAATTTTGTTAGAAATTAAAAGATGAAACTCTCAAACAAAAACCCGTGCAAAATTTGTTTTGAAAGCTTTATCTCTGCCGTTCTATTCATCAATTGATTTTCCTCTACTCTGGACTGATTTAATTATCAGTAAAGGAAAACGGAATCCTGTTTCCTATAATAGATATAAATAATTATGTATTTAAAGTTTTATTAAGCCTATGAAAGCTAGATATTTTGTGGGTTCAACCATAGTTGGAAAAATTTTGTCGCCCTCATCGGATTGATAGAACCAATAAGAGCACTGAGTAAGAAATAATGTAATAATGAAAATTAGATAATTCGTCTGTAGTTCGTCTGATTAGATCAGCTTCTCACCTTAAAACAGAGCAGGGCGGCAACCCAGTTAAAAAAAAGATTGGCCGAAAATCAGCCTCTAACCTTAAAACGGAGCAAAGCTGCGATTCCTCCCAATTTATGAAGCTTTTCTCCGGGCTCAAAGGCCGTGCTGAAAACAACAACCTTCCCCTGAGCTTGTTCGACTTCCCTGAGGAGTTTATCGATATCCGCTCCTCTTTCCCGTCCTTCCCGGAGGGTTTCATCGGCAACAAGCAAGGTTTCGACAGCCCCGAAATTTAGAGCATTCTTAACATCGGCAAGGCCATAGGCAGCTTTGCCGTTCATTGAGATCTCACGGATCAGGTCTTCCATAAGGGCGGATTCGCGAGCTATACGGGATTCCTGCATAATGCGGTCAACTGCACCTCTGCGTAGAACTTCCTGAAAGCCGGACATTCCTATCATGGAGGTATCTTCGATAAGGGCTTTTGAAGCCATAGCCGGTTCGGTTTCCTGGAAATATTTAATGAAATCCTCTTTAGTAAACCCGGGTCCGGCAATAACTATGGACGCTTCCTCAGGAACGGCATGCCTGAGCTGTTCTACAACCTCCCTGAAAAACTCATTTCTCAAGCCAGTCTCTCGCTTTCCCGAAGACTGCCGGATATGAGAATAGATCTCTATCCCGTAGTGATGCACAAAGCCAATATCGGCATCGCCTTCTTCTATTGCTACCATAACAACTTTCGGGCGCTTTGAGGCTTCTTCAGCATCCTTGATCCGCTGGAGCTGGTCGTTCTTCCAGCGTTCCTTGACAATCGAAAGATTGGTTCCGATCTCGATATTGAGAGTATGATAAGAGCCCGCATCCATCCCATGCTCTATCATTCCATGTAACCGCAGTCGATTAGCAAATTTGTGAAACTCGATATCGTCAATCCTGATTCCAAGCCTGACCTTTACCTTCTCAACCTTTTCAGGGCGGATTTTGTCACTTGCCGAATCGGCTTTCCTTTTGGTAACCGAAAAAACCAGGTCCCCTTTTTCGATTATATATTTGAGGTGCCAGAGGTCATCAAGGGTTTCGGCTGTTACTGAAATTTCGCCTTCCCGTCCCTTAAGAGAGCGATTTGTAACTCTCATGCATTTTTCCCTCCATGCATTTCAATTTCCTCTTCAGTTCCGTTCCTGGCATTCATTTCTGAGATTTCTCCAGCGAGTTTTTCCTTGAATTCTTCTTCAGTTCCCTTTTCGAAGTTTTGTCCGAATTCCTTATCAATTTCTTCTTCGTTATCTTCAGGTTCGTTCTCGACTTCCGGATCCTCATGTTCCTCGCCCTCACCCTCAATCCTTTCTCCCTTCCTTTTCGGCTTCTGGCTCTTTAAGTCCGATTCTCCGGGTGGGACCATCATAGCGATCTGGTCAGGAGAGGCAATCTGCTTTACAAAGCGGGGATCATTGAGTTCGTCGGCATAAATCCTGTAGATCTTTT
The DNA here is from genome assembly GCF_001729375.1 of Methanosarcina sp. A14. Taxonomy (NCBI): domain Archaea; kingdom Methanobacteriati; phylum Methanobacteriota; class Methanomicrobia; order Methanosarcinales; family Methanosarcinaceae; genus Methanosarcina; species Methanosarcina sp. A14. The sequence goes on from NZ_LZPK01000044.1 coordinate 2,959, forward strand.
TAGAGATGTCATTCTGATTAAAAGCCCCGGGGACGACTTCGAGGATATAATCCCCATGTTTCCGGACAGCAGAAACAGGCCCGCCTATAACTCTCGTCTCGCCTTTGAGCTCAAGCCCGACTGCAATGCCGAGAGGAATATCCTTAAAGTAATTGCGTTCCCCGCGGATGATAAAAGCTCCTTTTTTCACATATTCTCCTGATTCTGGAGTTTTGCTGACCTGCTCGGCTTTGACCCAGTAGCAGTCCCCACTGAAATGCCCTGCCTTCCAGAGGCTGGAATAAGAAACAGCAAACTGTGCCGCTTCCTGCAAGGTAGATTCTGGAACCTCTTCTCCGCCAGTCTTGATAACTGTGAGAGGAGCTCCCGGAGTTTGGGTATGGAAAACAAGGTCTCTCTTTTCCAGGTATTTCTTAAAAATATCTTCGTTGGTGTCTGCATCCCTGCCTCCCACAACAAAGAAGCCATCCGAGGATACAAACCACCTGAACCTGTCATACCAGTGTTTTTTCCGGGACGCATGAAGCTTTCTTCCTGCCTTTGCAGCCTTTGCCACGGATTTTTTCTCCATAGCCTTCCTGGTATCTTCGATAGCTTTGAGAGCTCCATCTCTTTTTTTGCTAAATTTCTTGACCTTTTCATAATACTCCTGAGCATTCTGCGGCACTGTCTTACGGATGTCAATGTTAATACTCTTCCCGTCCAGGTTTACAGTTACAGTTCCTGCCCGGGGGTCAATATTTGTAATCTTTTGCGCAGCAGGCACGGTCTTTTTAGCCTGCTTCAGAATTGAGCGGATCTCGTCCCAGGAATACCCCTTTGACCTTGCGCTGTTGAGCACGGAAAGAAGCTCTTCGATACCCTGGTAGTTTGCATAGACTGTCTCAGCAAGAGTATTATTTTTCTCGATTTCTTTTTCGAACTTTTTAATGCTCCCTTCCTGTTGAAGAAGCCGCCGTTCATAAACGCCAAGTGCTTTTTCCTTTTTCTGAGCTGCTTTTACCTCTTCGATCTGTTCAAGTGCCTTTTTCCCAAAAAATTCATCAAGTGCCGTGTTAAAAGAATCAAAATACTCTTTTTCAAATCCTGAATAGCGAATAAGGTCAAAAGGAAGTACGTCGAAAGTTTCCAGCTTTCCGTTGATTTCCTTTTTCACATGCTGAGGCCTGAGCTTAGGAGCCTCACCTTCAACCCCGGCTTCGAGTTTAAGTTCGGTTTCGGGTTTAAGTTCGGTTTTGGGTTTAAGTTCGGTTTCTGGCTTAGACTCGATATCGGATTTAAGTTCAGTTTCAGTTTCAGCTTCTGTGTGGCCTTTATCTCCGGCTCCTATCCTCAAAAGCGGAGAAAAGAGATCGTGCATTGCATTACAGATCATGGAGGCGTCTTCTTCAGTTGCCTCCTTTGAAGGCTTTGATTTATCAATTCCTGCCCTGGCACAGACTTCTTCTGCCAGAACTCCTCCCAGATTGAACCTTGTGGCAACCGTCCTGACGATATCAGACGTAGATCTGGAAAACTCCTTTAGAAGGTCAGAATCCTTTACCTTGAGAGGACTTATCTGTGCCTCAGGCAGTTCGTAAATTTCTCCACTCCGAAGCCGCCTATCCTTCATTGTTACAGGATTCATAGGCAGAATAATCCTGTTTTCCGAATCGACAATAAGTATATTCCCAGGGGCGAAAAGCTCCACAATAAGATTACTGTGGACTCCAGCTCTCTCAACCCCAATTTTCACGATCCTGTCAAAGTCGTGCTGCTCCACATATACAATCCTGCCTCCCATCAGGTATTTTCTAAGCAGCATTGGAAAAGCCTGGGGAAGCGTCGGGCTTGCCCTGAGGTATTTGCTTAGATGAATACGCTTCCCGGCCTCAATAACCAGGTTGTCCCTGCCCTGGTGAAAAACGTAAAGGTTGATGCGAATCTCCTCGTTCGTGGGCTGATAGATCTTCCCGATCTTCGCATCAATAATGGATTTTGGACCTGCTGACAGCTCGGCAACAACTGCAGCAACGTCGGCACTTGACATATCCTGCTTCATGAAGTGGATATAATAGAGGCTTTTGGTATAAGCATTACTGAAGAATTTAGTGAAATTAGATAAAAGTGAAGCGGCTCAGCACTCAGGCTCGGCGGCTTCGCACACTTCGAGCCTTCGATGATCCACCTTACGAATCAAATGGTAATAGTTTGGACATAAGTTGTAAAGGAGTAAAAGGAAAGAAGATTACAATTTTCTCAAAAGGCGAAAATCCAAACCGAAGTTACCACCCCCAGGGTAGTATCCGTCAAGGTTTGCATTTTTCAGTATTTTTTCAATTTTAATCCTTGCGTCTACAAAGGTATCATCTATTGATTCTTCAACTTCATCAAACCCACAAATATCTTTATTCAGAAGAACCTCCTTCATTGCGAGAACATCAGCTACTGCAAATCTCAATTCTTTATTGGAATTTGGATAATTGTTTCCAATAACAAACCCGACTCTTTTGCCAGTCATGACGCTAACGCATAATTTATTTATTGGAGTTCATGAAACAACTCAGACCTTCAAAGACTGATAGCTGCGGGTTTTCTTCAAAAAATTGGGATAATTTTGTGAGGGGCAATTTTGAAATCTTAATCGCGCTTCCATCAGGGCATTTTAGTTCAATTTCGGCAGTTGGCCTGTACTCTAGCCAGGTTTTCATTGCTTCAAGGATTATCTCTGCAAAGACCTTACCAGTTATGCCGAAAACTGCAAGTGTACTGAAAATGGTTGTCAGATCAGCTTTATCCCCTTCAGAACAATCGGCTTTTAAAGGTTCTATCCAGCCATCAGGTATATTCGTGCAAATTGAACTATATAGCTGACAGCACTGCTCCTGCCAATACTCAGAAAAAGTTTCAACGTCTTCAGACGTGAGTACGATAGAGAAATTAGACGTATCAAGAACTTGCTGTATTCTACCACCAGCTATTCAACAATCTAAAACTGATATTTCCTTTAAGGAATATATGATTTAAGATTTTTGTTCAGTAAGAAATACAAGCTTGAAAAAAGTGAGATTTCTTTGAAAATTTTTTAGATAATTTGAAGTTTAAGTACTAATTGTAAAAAAGAAGAAAATTATAGTTCCCTTGAAAAGAAAGTCATAGTTTCCTTGAAAAAGAAAGTTATAGTTCCCTCAACAGACGGAACCCGAGATTGGCAAGCCGACTCTCAGTTTTGCGTTTGAAGCGGCCAGCTGAACGGCAGAGACCTGTCTCGCAGAGCCAGCTGCACCCACGAGAAACCCGATCAGGGCTACTGTCATCTTCCCACGCGCTCCCATCCGAAGGAGCACCATTATAATTATCGTGCCAATTATCCTGTACCCATTCCCAGACATTCCCGTTAATATCATAAAGTCCCCAGGGATTTGGTTTCTTGCAGCCAATAACATGAGTCTTATCGCCTGAATTTCCAGCATGCCAGACGTATTCATCAAGTATTGACTCGTCTTCACCAAAGAAACACCTTGTTTGTGTGTCGGCGCGGCAGGCGTATTCCCATTCGGCTTCTGAAGGTAAGCGGTATTTGTCAGTTCCTTCCATTTCATTCAGCTTTATGATAAACTCCTGAGCTTCGTTCCAGGAAATCATCTCAACAGGATGGTCTTCACCCTTGCAGTATGAATGATTGTTGCCCATTATCTTTTTCCACTGTTTTTGCGTGACAGCGGATTTACCCAGATAAAAAGAGTTATTAATTTTTACTTTATGAACCGGAGACTCGAAATCTGATCTGTCTTTCTCTTCTAAAGGTGAACCCATCTCGAATTCACCGGCCGGGATCAGTGCAAATTGTATACCTGTAAAAGGACTGATAAAGGTTTCAGTATCATCCGGATTATCAGCCAGTACAAGAATAGACGACTCTTCAGTTTCCTCAGTTTTCAGGTAGTATCGAATTGTATTAATGTAAGTCTTAATATTCATAATTCCCAAAACCCCACTCCATAAGAATACCTATTGAGTTGTCAATTTTTAACTTAGAAGTTCCTATTTTCGAATATTGTTTGTCTATTTTCACTTTTAATTCTTATTTCTTTTCGTTTTTAAATTTTTATTTGTCAATTTTCATTTTTCGTTACAATTTTCCAGAATATAATTCAATTCATATTTGTCAATTTAGAATTTTAATTTATACATATCGATTTTTATATTCAGCTTATCAAGTTCATTATTGGTTTTAGCTCTAATTTGTTAGATTTTAGTACTGCAAGTCCATATATCCTCAATAAATCATGGATAAACACAAATAAACACAGATAAACAGATGGTTTCAATTCGCGTGGTTTCAATTCGTGTTTATCCATGTCCATCCATGGTTTTTTATGAGAAACTCATTACAGTGTTGATTTCAAAGTCCAGTTTTATTTTTTATAATTTGGAATCGATGCACTAGAACTCGTTATAATATCGTTGCATATTGTTGTTCTAGGAGATTAAACATTACTGCCACAAAATACATGGATCAAGAGTCTTTATGTATCTGCCATAATAAAGAGAATTATCTAAACTTAAATTGACTGCTAAACGTTTTTAAAAAAACTCATATAACCAAAAGTAAAATATGAGATTGATCTATCATAGAAAAAACCAGCCAGATCCTCTTAACTAAATCAGTTTAGGACTTATGCAGTGGAGGAGTAAAATCAAGTGCGTTAAAGACTGTGCATATAAGTTAAGTTTAAGACAGTTAGCGATCCGATACTGTTGATTTTTCAATTCAACTGCTAAGTCCTATATCCATCCAAGTTAAAAACCCCAAACCAAGAATTTAATAAAAATCCCTGATCGAAATCACTGAACAAAACCCGATTAAAATAGTAAACCATACCTGATCAGAATCCATAAACTATACCCTGATCGGAATTTCTAAACCGCAATCCTGATCAGAACTCCTAAATTAAGATCCAAAACCAGAAGCCCTGAAATTATGGATAATCGAACCGCCCGCTTTTTGAAAACTCGCTTCCAGAACTATTACAAAAATGCCAAAATAGGCCTTCCTGACCACCTGCCTAACAGAGAATGGGCTTTCATCTTCTTTGACAATATGCCTGAAAAGATGATGCACAGACACAAGGCCTTCGGCTCACCCGGAGAAGTTCTTGACTATCTTTACGGCATGGCTCCTGCACATGTTTACAATTCAACTGCGTATTACGAATATCCTGATGCGCGGAAAATGAATGAGAAGAACTGGCTAGGGGCAGAATTGATTTTCGACCTTGATGCAGACCACCTTCCAGATGCCCCGAGAAACTACGCAGATATGCTGGAGCTTGTAAAGAAGGAAACTTTCAAGCTCATGGATTTCCTTTTAGATGATTTCGGGTTTTCGGAGAAGGAAATTGAGCTGGTATTCTCCGGAGGAAGAGGGTATCATTTCCATGTCAGAAGCCCAAAAGTCCTGAAGCTTGGAAGTGCTGAAAGAAGGGAAATCGTAAATTATCTCAGCGGAAGAGACCTTGATTTCAAATATTTTTTCAAGGAAGTTCCCATGGATGGGGAATTCGGAACCGGCTCAAAGACATTTAAAGGAATGAAAAACGTGCCTATGAAATGCACACTTGTGGGACATGATTCAGGCTGGGGAAGAAGGATTGCGCTTTATCTTACGGATTATATGAAAAACGAATGCGAAAAGAGGTACAAAAAAGATATGTTTTCCGAACTTCGCAGGTATGAGAAAGTCGGGGATACTACAGTAAAAAAACTGATTAGTCTTACAAATAGTGAAAATGGTTTAAAGGATATCCTTGAGAAAGGAAGGCTTGACTTTGACGTCAGAAACTTTAAAGATATTGCTGCCTATTTTATGAGAGAGTCTGTTGAAGATTTCCTGCACAGATTTGGAGCCAGTGTTGACGAACCCGTGACTGCAGACATCAAACGTTTGATCCGGGTGCCTGGCTCATTGCATGGTGGGTCAGGTATGCTGGTAAAGAAACTTTCCTTGTCCGAGTTAGAGAAGTTCGACCCACTTACCGATGCTGTTGTCTTTGGCGAAAGGCCGGTAAAAATAACAGTTTTAAAACCTTTTTCGGTGCAGTTAAAGGGTAAGGACTTAAAAGTAGAAGAGGGCATACAGGAAGTTCCTGAGTATGCGGCAGTGTACTTAATTTGTAGAGGTGTTGCTGAGTATGGACATAGAAGAAATCAGCCAGGTCCTGTATAAGGAAGAAAAACAGACAATAAAGACAATTCCAGCTGATTTTTACCTGGAGGCTGAGAAATATGTCCGGAAACTCGAAGAAGAGATTGAAAAAATCGGCAATTCCCGTTCTCCGGAGTTCAAAATGCTTCAAGATGAGCATGAAAGAGCACTTTCGGACCTTGAAACTATCTTCATGAAAAGGATAGGAAAAGTTATAATCAGGGCAACAACCCAGTCTAATGCGAATAAACCGATTTCAAAAGACATCGAAAAATTACTTCCTGTAGAAAAGAGGCTTTATGATCTCGTACTGCAAGGAATTAAAGCCGCAAAAATCGAACTTTTAGGTCCTATTCTGTACCCTGGTTCCGAGAATACTGCAGTCTGGCCTGAAATCATGGAAAGACAATTCTCTGCCGGTTTCAAGGGGGGAACAGAAGCAAAAATGAGGACTCCTGTTATTGCAGCCAGAGGGGAAACAGGGGCAATTCCAGACAAAAACAATATAAATGAGGAATACGTTGTTGTCCGAATACTGAAGGATCTGCCTACCTTTACAGGCGCAGATGGCCGAAATTATACTGTCAGTGCCGAAGAAGTCGTTGTTTTGCCGCAGCTCAATGCCACAGGGCTGATAAAGCGCAATGCAGCTAAACTGATTGTTGGACAGGAAGACTCGGGAAAAGACTGATTTCCTGGAAAAAATTAATTTCCTGAGATTTACAGCTTGTTTTAGCTTGAGAAAAGAGGCGGCAGGCAGTTTGAAGTGTTGGAGATTCGGAGTTAAGCCATGAAGGCCGGAAAGCCTATCAGGTAATAGTATGAGTATTTATATGTGTAGCTATATTTGTGTACCTTAACCTTGTTAGCACCAAGCTTTTTAAAAAAGCTTGAGCAAAAACTAATAATAGCTTAACCTTATAGCACCAGGCTTTTTAAGAAAAAGCTTGAGCAAAAACTAGTAGTACCTTAACCTTGTAAATGCTTTTGACCTCGCCTTGATAGAAGGTTTCTAATCGTGATATCGAGACCGAAAGAGGTTTGAAAAATATCAAGTTCATCTAATCAAAGGCTTCCCAAATAAGATCTTCCCAGGATCTAAATGCCGTACGTAAACGCCATACGTATAATTTCCATATGTATTACTTTCCATATGTATTACTATAGTGTCTTTCCGCGAAAGCCGGAGAAGACAAGCTGCATACCAATAATCATTAAAAAGGTGTAGAGAATGAAAATTCCAAAGAAGTTCAGGAGTTACTGCCCTTACTGTAAAACCCATCAGGAAATGACGGTTGAAAGGGTCAGAAAGGGTCAGGCTTCATCTATGACTCGCATTGCAAGACAGAAGAATAGACAGCAGGGCATAGGAAACAGTGGGAAATTCTCCAAGGTGCCCGGTGGCGACAAGCCCACAAAACGCATCTGGCTTAGATACCGCTGCACAGTATGTAAGAAAGCCTACCAGAAACCATGTTTCAGGGCAAAGAAGTTTGAGTTCAAGGAGTAAGATAAGATGGTAGATTATACCCAGAGGCCAAAAAGCAGGTTCCTGCGCGTAAAGTGCAACGACTGCGAAAATGAACAGATTATATTCGGGAGTGCAAGCCGTAAAATCACCTGCGTAGTCTGTGGAAGAACCCTTGCCGAACCAACCGGTGGAAAATCGACAATCACTACTCATATTCTGGAAGTGCTTGAATAAGCGAACAGGTAAAAGCACTTTATAGCATTGAGTAACAGGTAATAAAAAGATAAAACTTGAGAAGTGGTGCGAATGGGAAACGATAACTGGCCCGAAGTCGGAGAATTTGTTGTTTGTACTGTAAAGAATGTGACGGATTTCGGAGCCTATGTCGAGCTTGAGGAGTTCGGAGGGAGAGAAGGTTTTATCCATATCTCCGAAATAAAAGCAGGCTGGGTCAAGTACGTCAGGGACTACGTAAGGGAAGGGCAGAAGATAGTCTGCAAGGTTCTTAACGTGGACCCTTCCCGCGGCCACATCGACCTTTCATTGAAAGATGTAAACGAGCACCAAAGGCGCGCTAAAATCCAGGAATGGAAAAATGAGCAAAAAGCCGCCAAGTGGCTCCAGTTCGTGGCTGAAGAGACAAATACCGATGAGGATACCCTGCAAGCTTTGCACGAAAAACTCGTAGAAGAGTTCGGAAGTGCATATTTAGCCTTTGAAGAAGCTGCCATCGAAGGAGAGAAAGCCTTCAAAGGAGTCAAAGTTAATAAGAAATATTTAAAGAGTATAATCAAGATAGCAGGGGAAAACATCAAACTGCCTTTTGTAGACATTGCAGGCTATGTGGATCTGACCTGTACCCTTCCAAACGGTGTAGAAGTTATAAAGCAAGCCCTGAGTGCTGCAAATTCTGTCGATGACGTTGATGGAAAAGACATAAGGCTCGAAATAAGTTACACAGGGGCTCCAAGATATCGAATCAAGGTAATTGCCCCGGATTACAAGAAAGCTGAATCAGTCCTTAAAAAATCTGCCCAGATAGCAGTCGATACCATTGCCAAACTTGGCGGACATGGGACTTTCAAGCGGCATATCGAATCGGCAAAGGCGTGATACCCTTTGGGACAAAAGATCCGCAAATGCAAAAATTGCGGCAGGTACACTTTAAGGGAAATTTGTCCGGTCTGTGGGGAAAAAGCTTTCTCCCCAAATCCGGCTCGCTTTTCTCCTCAGGACCCTTATGGCAGGTACCGTAGAATGGCAAAGAAAGGATAAGGAATTGTTATGCAACAAAGTACACTTGTCCGCCTGAAAGGAAACCTTGAACTTAAAAACCCAATCCTTGTAGTGGGACTTCCAGGAGTAGGACTCGTAGGTAAGCTAGTGGCAGAGCATCTGGTAGACGAACTTGGGGCTGAAAAAGTAATAGAAGTTTATTCTCCGCATTTTCCACCTCAGGTACTGGTCAATAAAGACTGTACAGTCCGTCCGGTAAGCAACACTATATACTACGCAAAAGCAAAAGAAAATGACATCCTTTTCCTTGTAGGAGATCATCAGAGTACAACTTCACAGGGACATTATGAACTCTGTTCGCTTTATCTTGACATTGCAGAAGAGTTTGGAGTGAAGAGGATTTACACTCTCGGAGGGTATCCCACAGGCAAACTGACCTATGAAGATACAGTCCTTGGGGTCGCAAATGACACGAAACTGATCGAAGAAATCAAAGAGTATGGGGTAGAGTTCAGAGAATCCGAACCCAGCGGCGGTATAGTTGGAGCTTCTGGCCTGCTTGTAGCTTTCAGTAAGATGCGAGGCATTGATGCTGCCTGCCTTATGGGTATGACCCCAGGATATTTAATGGACCCTAAAAGCGCCCAGTCTCTTCTAAAAGTGCTCTGTAAAATGTTCGGAATTGAAGTAAACATGGAGTCTCTTGAGAAAAAGGCCGAGGAAATGGAAAGCATTCTTGAGAAGCTAAAGGAAAAAGAAGAACAACAGACAATCCAGGAAGCCAAACCTACCGAAGAAGACCTGCGCTATATAGGATGATGTGGTCTTAGAAATGACCAGAGAATTAAGTATGAATTTAGCTAAGGCTATCTAATTAAAGTGAACACCAAAAGTTGGATTTTCCGGTAAAGGGAAGGAAATGAAAGTCAATACAGACCTCCATCTCCATTCAAAGTACTCCATGGCATCTTCCAGAAGAATGGAACTGCCGACAATTGCCAGGGAGGCTTCAAAAAAAGGGATGGAATTAATCGGTACTGCAGACTGTACTCATCCGAAGTGGCTAGAAGAGATCAAAAGAGTATCTGTTTCAGATGAAGAAATCCGCATAGATGAGATTTATTTTATCCCAACTACCGAGATAGAAGACCGAAACCGTGTACACCATCTTCTGATTTTACCTTCGGTTTCAAAGGCTGAAGAATTGGCCGAGCGCATTGCTCCTTTCGGCAACCTTGAAGCCGACGGCCGTCCCAGTGTCAGGTTGAATGGCACTGAACTTGCAGAAATTGCAAAAGACGTTGGAGCCCTTATTGGCCCCTGCCATGCATTTACCCCCTGGACTGCACTTTATGGCTACCATGACAGCCTGAAAAGTTGCTACGGGGATATGACAGATTATATTTCTTTTCTGGAGCTTGGTCTGAGTGCAGACAGTGACTATGCAGACCGGATCCAGGACCTTCACCGCCTTACTTTTCTTTCGAACTCCGATGCCCACTCCCCTTATACCAATAAACTGGCAAGGGAGTTTACGCAGTTTGATGTGCCTGAGCTGACCTTTGATGGCTTGAAAAAAGCCATACTCAGGGAACAGGGGTATAAAGCTACCCTGAATGTAGGGTTCTTTCCCGAAGAGGGAAAATACAATCGGTCAGCCTGCATTAAGTGTTTTACTCAGTATCCGCTGTCTGAAGCCGTTGAGAATAAATGGCGCTGCCCGGTCTGCGGAGGCGTCATAAAGAAAGGGGTTTTCGACCGCGTGAATGAACTCGCAGACTTTAAAGAGCCGAAACATCCTGAATACCGCCCTCCTTACCTTCATCTCATTCCCCTTGCGGAAATTATCCAGATGGCTCTCGGCCATGCAAGCGTTCAGACAAAAGGTGTACAAACGGCCTGGAACAAACTTATAGAACGCTTCGGAAACGAAGTCAAAGCTCTTATTTACTCCGAGCCTGAAGACCTGAAGGTCGTGGGTGATGACAGGATAGTAAATGCGATCCTGGCTTTCAGGAAAGGCAATGTCATAATCCATCCCGGTGGAGGAGGCCAGTATGGCTGGCTTGAGCTGCCTGAAAACCTGAAAAATGAAGAAATCCGGCAAACAGGACAGCTTTCATTTGCAGATCTTGAGGAGATAAATCCCACGAAAGCAAGCAAACCCGAAAAAAATAGGGCGAAAAATCTCCGGAAAAAACCCGGCGAAACCGAAAAAGAAAAGCCAGGTAATCAAGAACCGAATAATACGGAACCGGATGATGCAGGCCAGAGTTCACTTTTCGATTTTTAAGAAACAGGTTCGAGAATAATAAGATATATAAGAAAGAAAGTATATTCACTATCCCTGCATCTGAAACACGTTGCATTAAAAACGTAGGGTAGCGCCCGGAAATTGTTCTCACTTTAAAACAAAATGCCCAGGTAGTCTAGTGGTAAGGCGACGGTCTCGAAAACCGTTTCTTCTTTGGGAGAGCGCAGGTTCAAATCCTGCCCTGGGCGCTAATCTTTGAGTTAAAAGCTCAAAAAAAGATTACTTGAGCTTAAACAATGACTTTTCTCTTTTCCTATGGCCCACCACCAATCAGTTGATATTTTTCAATATTTAACTCACTCTTATTTCTACTTTATGTGCCTCAATTTTTTTTACAACCTGATTTTTTCCTGCTTTCTTTCTGACGGAAAATTTCCAATGGTGAGATATTCGGGACGGAGAGGTCCTGCCCTGCCTGATAGCCGTAGAGTTCCTGAAATTCCACAGCAAAGGAATGCATAAAAAGGGCATTTGGGATATCCATTGGACAGAGTTCTTCGCATTGTCCGCAGTTGATACAGGAATCTGCAACAAGAGAATAGCGTAGTGCATGAAAGGCAAAGGATGGAGGAACCTTTCCAGGGGTGATAGTAAAGTCTGATACTTTTGTTCCGGACAGGGCAGGACATACTTCAATGCAGGTATAGCACTTGATGCAACGTGAAGTCTCATCCACAAGCTGTTTCAGGCGGGTTTTTCCTTCCCCTAACGACTGAAAATCTTTTTCTCTCCAGCCCTCGGCCAGCTTCAGCATCGACTTTTCGATTTTCCCCCGAATCTCCACACCTTTTGGGACAGGGGGAAAAGTTTCAACCACGCCTGCAGTTTTTGCCTGTTTAAGTAGTTCTGCGCCTTTTGCGCTGCATACCTCAACAAAGGTTGCTTCCATACCCATAACGCCCCATTCTCCACAGGCAAGATCAGCCTGCCTTGGAATTTTCAGTTTGCAGCGCCTGCAGTTACTTCTTCTTCCAAAGTTTGCCTCTTCCAATTTGTCTATGGGTATAGAAAACTCCTCTTCAGGAGTTTCAACGATAAACTTCCCCTTAGCAATCCTTTCCTTTTTAACCAAGTCAGGGTTAACTGCAAACGTTTCTACAATCATCTTCCTTGCCATTTCCGGACTTATTGAGCCTCCGCAGTTTAGCCCAAGCATGAGGACATTTTCCAGCCTGACTTCTCCCCGCTTTGCAAGCTCATAAAGACCCATGACATCGCATCCTTTCAGGGCGACTGCAATTTTCAGGTTCTCTGCCTTTTCCAGGTACTTGCTGAAAAGCCTGGACAGAAGAAGGGTCCCGAAATGCAGGGAACCCGAAATTTCCGAAATTTCTGCCGGGTCCGTAATCAGCACAGGTACAGCATCATAGATGTCGGCTCCTTTCCTGACCCCGAGCACCGCATCCACACTTCCGCTTTCCAGTGCAAATTTCAATAGAGCTGAAACCGCACCGCCTGACTCACCTTTTTCCAGTAATTTCTGGTCACAAGCCTGGACATAAAACATGTCTCCTTCTGACGGTTTCAAAGCTGTCCCTCCAAAAGTTTACTTTCTTGAGGTTCTATTTTCTCAATTTTTACCGCACACGCCTTGTACTCCGGAATCTTTGCCACGGGGTCGAGAGCCCCGTTAGTCAGCAGGTTGGCTGCACATTCCTTAAAATGAAAAGGTATGAAGACAACCCCGGGTTTTATGTCTTCTGTGACCATTGAAGGGATTTCGATCTTCCCTCTCCGGGAAAGTACGCGGACTTTTTCTCGGTTGCGGATTCCCAACTTTTTTGCATCTTTAGGATTAAGCTCCACCCAGCCAGTTCTGACTTCGGAAGCAAGGGTTTTCGACCTGCGAGTCATAGTCCCTGTATGCCAGTGCCAGATGTTTCTTCCTGTAGTAAGAATGAAAGGATATTCCACATCCGGGACTTCGGCTGGGGGCTTCCATTCAATACCAGAAAACTCCGCCAGCCCATCAGAGGTGGAAAATTTTTCGGTATGCAGGATTGGAGTTCCTGGATGAGTTTTATCCGGGCAGGGCCACTGAAGAGAGTCAGGTTTTTCAAGGCGCTCATAGCTCATGCCTCCATACTGAGGGGTAACCTTTGAGATTTCCTCAAAAATCTCTGCTTCGTTCATGTAGGAAAATTGAGGCCCGTACCCCATACACCCGGCAAGTTCGCAAATGATGCGCCAGTCTGCCTTAGCATCTCCCGGAGGGTCTACAGCTTTCCTGATCCGCTGCACTCGACGTTCAGTATTGGTCTGGGTCCCGTTCTTTTCTGCATAACAAGCCGCAGGCAAGACAACATCAGCAAGATTTGCAGTCTCGCTCAGGAAAATATCCTGCACGACCAGAAAGTCCAGTTGCTTCATGGCTTTTCTCACCTTGTTTAGATCCGGGTCCGAGAGCATGAAATTTTCTCCCATAACATACATGCACTTCACAGTCGATGTTCCTTCTGCAAGCTGTTCCATCAGCTCCGTAACCGTAAGCCCAGGGGCTTTCGGAAGTCCGCTCACCCCCCAGATAGATTCCATTTTCCTGTGGTTTTTCGGATCTGCAACCTTCTGGTAGCCAGGATATACATCCGGCAAGCAGCCCATGTCACATGCTCCCTGTACATTATTTTGCCCTCGCAGTGGGTTGACACCTCCACCTGGAACTCCGAGGTTTCCGGTTAGAAGCATCAAGTTTGCCGTGGACCTCACGTTGTCAACTCCCACCGTATGTTGGGTGATACCCATTGAATAAATGAGAGCCGATGGTTTTGATTGGGCAATCCACTCGGCTGCGGTTTTTAAGTCATCCTCTGGCACCCCTGTGATTTTTGAGACGTTGGGCAGGGAATAGATCTCCTGCATAACCACGGATTTCATTTCCTCATAATTTTTAGTCCTTTTTGAGATAAATGCCGAATCTTCCCAGCCATTTTCTATAATATGGTGCATGAGTCCATTTAGGAGGGCAACGTCCGTGCCTGAATACATAGAAAGATGTAGATCTGCCTGTTTTGCCGTGGGCGTGCAACGAGGGTCTGCACAGACTATTTTAGCCCCCTTCTTTTTTGCAAGCATTACTCTTCTTCCAATGAGTGGGTGCTGCTCGAGGGTATTGCTGCCAATAATGAAAATGCATTTAGACTCTTCAATGTCCAAGATGGAATTCGTCATGGCTCCCGAGCCGAAAACTGCGGCAAGGCCAGCGACTGTAGAGGAATGACAGAGCCTTGCGCAGTGGTCAACGTTAGAAGTCTTAAGGACAACACGGGCGAATTTCTGCATAAGGTAGTTTTCTTCGTTCGAGGTTCTTGCTGAAGAGAGGCAAACAATTTCTTCAGGGAGAAAAGTCATGAATCTCCCTGCTATAAGGGCCAGGGCTTCTTCCCAACTTGTCTCTACAAGCTGCCCGTTTTCCCTCACCAGCGGCTTTACAAGTCTGTCCTTGCTATGGATGAACTCATAAGCGTATCTGCCCTTTTGACAGAGCTTTCCTGCATTAACTGGAGCCCGGTGCCAGGGCTCAATGCCTACAGCTCTCCCATCTTTTACCACAATGTTAAACCCACATCCTGTCCCACAGTAAGGACAAGTCGTGTGCACATATTTCAATTCCATGTTTCCGTTTTCTCCTGAATACATTGGTATGTTCTGGTAAAATGATGGTTCATTAATGATAAGCTGATATTTTTCTAAACAATTCACATACCCGTATCTGCTTTCTTGCGGACTTCATAGTACTCCAGGCAAAATTGCAGGCATTGATTCCTCTTGCTTAAATGCAGATTGGAGAAAACCAGTCTGAGTTTTTCCTTCTTTTATTTTTTCAAAAAGCTGTTTTAAGGTATCTTCATTACTCTGAGTGAATTTAAATGGGGAATCAAGGAACGGTTCAAAGTAAATAGGCACATCATCAAGCCTGTAGAAAGTCCCTTCACACTCTATGGAGTCAACTACTCCCGGAAGCACAATATCTGAGATAGACGTAGTTGGACAGGGAATTGTATCCAGGCAAATCAAAGGAATTTCTGAAAGGTAAGCTGCACAGTCAGGGGGAATCTGACTCAAAAGATCAGAACACATTACAAAAGCTGCATCCACGTCTTTTTCTCGAAGCAAATCTACGGTTGTGAATTCTCCAGGGTTGTAACGTGGATATCCACGCATGAAGTCAAGCCCAAAGGGATACCCATACATGTAAGAAGCAACCTGGCTAAAACCTGCCGCGTTGCAGCGACTGCGGATAACTCCAATGGTAAATTTGGAATAATTGTTCAGCTCTTTCACAAAGTTCATGGCAATTTCAATATTCCTGTACTTCCCAGGAGATGAAGACAGTCCAACTCCTACTGAGATAGTCCCAAAATTGCAGTTCTTCATTATACCGAGCATCTCTTCCATAACAGAAATCGGAACTCCTGTAATCTCCTCTACGGAATGATGAGGAGTTTTTCCATGTAAAAGCGTCAAGAGCGCGCTTATTAGCTCATAGTCGGAGTCCGGTTTAAGCTGCACATGCAGGTCAGAAGCTTTAGCAGTTAGAGTTTTTCTTGGGTCTACAGTAATGATTGTCCTGTCAAAACGCCCGCGTTTGGTCCAGTAACCTCTTGGGAAAACCCCATATCTGGACATCTGCCTGGGCATGGATTCAAGTGGATTTGTTCCCCAGTAAACCAAAAGGTCGGCCCTGTTTTTCTTCTGCCCTTCAGTTGCACCGACTTTTCCGGCTTCCTGAGTTCCCATTACTGTGGCCCCATTGCCAGTTGTATCTACAATTGCACCCAGATATTCCCCTATCATAAGCCCCACTTCATGTGCTTCACAGGAAGTTTCGCTGCCTATGGAAATCAGTGGACGCTTAGCCGAAGACAGGATGTCTGCAGCTATTTGAAGGGCTCCGTCCCAGGAAACCGGCCTTAATTTTCCTCCGAACTTTAGAAGAGGCTGTTTAAACCTTTGGGGACTTGTAACCTCATTAAATCTGGAAATTCCCATCTTGCATACATTTTTAGCTTCAATCTTTCCACCCTTGATTTCAACCTGGATATCGTCGCAGGCAGCCCCACAGACAGGACAGACTATATTTTTGTGGATCATACTCACTGTTCTCCGACATAAAATTTTGATATTGTATATTCAGTACACTTTTCAGAAAAAATCGACAGCAACATCTCGTCTTTCATTTAACTTACCTCTCAACATTGTTCTGTACACTGCACAGCAGTTCGTTTTCATGCTAATGAACAGTGAACAATAATTTCACAGCACTGTACCATTTTTATGAACTAGTACTTCAATGTCAACAGGTTTTCAGGAATATGCCTTTTCCCTGCATTCTGGAAGACGGGTGGGGGAATTCAGGAGAGAACATACCTTTCCAGATCCCAATAGAAAAAAACCATGTTCAGATTTTTTGCTGTTATTTACCAGTTAGTAGATTTCCAGACCTACATTTGTTACCAGTAAACTACATTCTATTTCAAATTCATACGATTAATATAAAGAATTTGTATTGAGAAATAAATTTGTAACTCAGATATAAATATATCGGCGCTTCACTGTTTTGAGCGGAAATTTTATGTTCCCATTCAGAAGTTGACAATAGATAAAAAACTGACCTTATTAAGTTCATAAGGTTCATATGTAGATATGGTTATATAGTAGTTAATAGGAATATAACTTCCGTCTTAAATAGAGGATCAAATATGAAACTAAGCGCACGCAACGTCTTAGAAGGTAAGGTCAAAAGCATTATCCCCGAAATGGTAAACTCTGAAATCGTAATAGAATTACCAGGAGGAACAGAAAATCACTTTCATTATCACAAAAACATCAGCTGAAAGTCTGAACTTAAAAGTAGGAAGTGAGGTCTACGCAGCATTCAAGGCCTCAGGTGTGACGATAGCCACAGACTAACTGCTTATTTTTCATCATCAATTGATGATGAGAAAGTATAGTCAAAAACAATTAATTTCGCATTCCGCAGAAGTGCAAAAAAGCTACCTGGTAACATCAACACTCGTTTAAAAAGAGATAAAAAAGTATTATAGTTATACATACCTGTGCATGTCTGTGCATGTCTGGAATGTCTGGAATGTCTGGAATGTCTATGCATGTCTGGAATGTCTGTGCACACCTACGTACGTCTACATACATCTGCGTAACCTGGATCTGGCTCAATATATTTAAAAAAAGTTTTACATGTATCATCATGTTCTGGATACTTAACTTCATAATGCAGAATATCACGCGAAAAATTTGATTATTGAGCATCAGTATAAATAAACTCCTAAAAATAATAGATTGATTCATATGCATTTATTTTATATATGACTTAAGTGATTGAAGCTTTTTTATAAAAATAAATCATAACTTATCTTCATGCAATAAGAGAAATTAGCCAAAAAATTGTTAAGTTGAAATAAATAAACCTATAATAAATAGAGTAAATTTTATTACATCAACTTTACCGGTTTTGAATAAATGAATATGGAGAAAAACAAAAAAGTGATTAT
>NZ_LZPK01000045.1:0-11877 GCF_001729375.1 Methanosarcina sp. A14
TTAAAGTCCAAAGTCAAGGAAATAAAGAGAGAGACAGTTTAATATGAAGTTATAAAACAAATATTAATCTAGGTATAAAAAGCTGGGAATTAGCTCTAAGCTATTAAAATTATCTTTCAGAGGTTCTTAACCCCTGAATTACATATTCCAAATTTCATTTAATGATTCTAGTGTATCCAAAAATTCATTAACAAAAACTTCTTGTGTACTCTTATTGAGTCTTGATCTTCTTTTGGTAAAATACAAGCTATCTAGACAAGAAGAGAAAGAGTTTTTGAGTTTATTTTTTAATTCTTTATCATGATGAAGGAAAATACTTAACTGTTTGAAAGAATCAATGCCATTCTCTTCCAAACATTTGTAAATAGAAACTCTTAAGTCTTCATCCTTTAAGAAACTATTATATTTACTAAATTCTTTTTGTACTACTGGTGACATGAAGTCAAAAATAGTAAGCTGCTCAATTATATCTACAAGATTTACAGTATTATCAAAAGTAGAGATAACTGTCTTTTCAGCATCTGAAAGATAATCTGAAGCAAGTGTTGCAATTTTTTTTGCAATATCTAAATTTGTTGATGTAACATTGCAAGTTTTTTCTATTTTTTCATTCATTATTCCAAAACTATACTTTGAAGGACTAATTCTCAACACTATAAAACCTATATCTTCCCACTTCTTAGTAGGATCTTTTTCATTCTCTGCTTTCAATAACTTCTCAATGTCTTTATTTATCCTATCAACAAAAGTAGTAAATGAAATTTTTTTATCAAGTATACCAATTCTAGTAGATGCAGAGTATTTCTCAAAATCATATATTGGAGTGCTTGAATCAAAAAGCAGTGAAATTCCAAATTTTGATTTAAAAGATTCAACTATATCAGTATCATAACTTCTAGTTGAAGTTCCTTTTTTCCTTTTTTCGCATTTATTACTTCTAACTGAAAGTTTATCCACTATATTATCTAGAAACCTTCCTTTTGCAGGTTTTGAAGTAAGAATCAAGTATACAGAAAAAAGTCCTGCATCAACCGCTTTATCTAAAGTATTTATATTTACTTTTGTTAGAACTTTTGTAAATGCAATTTTGAGAGAACGATATTTTTGTTCATGGTCTATTCTGTCTGAAAGTTCTTTAATCATTTTTTGGGTTATTATTTGACTCGACTCATACCATTCCCCTCTAGATAAACCCAATTTAAAATATTGATATGTCTTCTTACTTCCTTGGTCGATTTCAATCTTTTCTTTCATCTGGGAAGGCGTTTCACCTTGATCAAAGATATTGGAGAGTAAAAACTGTTCGTTTCCTTCTCCTTTTTGTTTACGTAAATCGTGATAGGCCATCAAAACATATACGGCTTCATCATTTCTTGATGCGATCTTGCATACTTCGTCCCTGAAATTAATATCCTGATTTAAAATAATTGCCACTAACGCATCTACATAGGCATCTTTGAAATTTACATTTAAAGATTGGTGTAGTTCTTTGCAGAAAACATTTAAAAAATTGTTTTCAAAAGTATCCTCAAAACTTATATTCTCAACAATTTCCTCATCATTTAATTGAATTTCCAAAAATATATTTTCATTATGAAGTTTCTCTCGATAGTTTATTAGGAACTTACGTATACGGATGTATAATGAAACATTGTTTGTTATTAAAGTTAGATTAAAAAACTGAGTCTTAGCGAGAATTTTTTGTAGAATATTTCCGGTTAAAACATCCTTATCAAAATTTAGCTTTTTTAATTTTAACAATATCTCAGCTAGTGGATGTAATTTGTTATTATCAACTTTGATTTGTTCCCAAATATTTTCAGTTTTTCTACTTTCTTCGTAATATGACACAAAAAGATTCATTAAAACTTCATCAAAGAAGGCTCTTTCACATACTGAGTTAATAATAGAGCTTTTAATGGTTCTATCATCTGAGCCTTTCAATTTAATAACAGGAGTTTTTCCCACATTGTCTATTATATCTTTTAGTTCATCCAAACCAAAGAAAGCAACCACAGTTTTTAATTTATTACATTCCAAATGCCATTTTTCTCTATACTTTTCCATTTCATTTATTTCTCTATAGGCTGGAATTGTTCTTTTAAATACTGTTATCGAATCTTGGAAGGAATTCGCAAATTCTCGAAAAACCTCTTGTTTCTTTTTATTTTCAGAGTCAATAGAACACAGATCAGTAGAATAAGGTTTGTCTTTTAATTGTCTTATACTACTAGTATCATTTTCTAGAGCATTAATATTAGTTGTAAAACTTTCTTGAGTTAGTTTCAATTTTGTTTTAGATTTTTGTCTAGAGATATATACTGAAAGAAAAATTGCAACGATATATAATAAAACTAGTAGTAAGTTAATTAGCATGTTGGAAACTTTGCTATTTATAGGAAAACTATTCCCAAGTAAGTAGGTATGATTTCCTCCAAAAACATCAGTATTTAAGCCACGTATTCCTAAAAAAAATACTGACACGATAAACAAAAAGCTAACTAATGCAACATTTTTAAGTAATTGGTTATAAAAATGATCTATACAATTGTTAAAAATTTTTTTACCAGAATCAATAATATTTCTACTGGAGTTTAAACATTTAGTAATTTTAGTTACTACTTCATTTCTGTAAGTATTCAATTCGTTGCTATAGATACTTAATCCGTTGGCATAATCTTTATGTTTCGATTGAATTGATTTATCTAAGGTTTCTAACTTAGTTCCGTTTTCACTCAAATTTATTTTTAAATTTTTTAATTCATCTTCAAGTGGGTTAATTATATGCTTTTCAAATTCAGAATCTAAATCACTGGAGCCGTTTACCATTAAAACCAGATCTTATTAAATATTAGAATTAGAGTATATATTGTCTGTTTTAATTTTCACAGTAGATTAACATTTTCATTTGAGTAAATATTAACTAAAAATAAAGTATATAAAAAGCTGAATATAATTTAACAATGTATTTTTATATATGACCAATTAAGAACCGAAAAATAGCACTGTTTATATTTTACAATAGGTTATACTTTTCGAGTTTTATTTGAAGAAAATTATGAATAAAGAATTATTTTACAGGGATTTTTAAAAAATGGTGTGCATTATTTACACAAAACTGCATTGCATTTTTTAGAGTTACCTATAACCCCAAAATTTAGTGTGATGGATGGAATTCGAACCCCTGAACTCCTTTAAAGCTAGATCTTAAGTCTTCACAGTTGGCTAAAATAGACATTGCTTCGTGAATAATCTTCAGAAGCTACTGCAACATTGCTCAACCTCTTCCTGCTCAGCTTAATCTTCCATATCATAGATATACTCCAGCCAGTGTAATTATTCCAGGTATATCTCAAAAATCGCTTTTGGCTGATACCGTTATATTTTTGCTATGACAGGCTATTACTTTACTTTATTAGGAATAAGATAAAGAAAATCTTAACCATAAAGGTCCGAGATTTGTTAAACTGTAATCGATTTTGTGGCTCTGGCCAGTTCGAGTCAACTAAGGTTAAAACTATCTTTACTATAGTTGATGGCTTCAGGTTTTACCTCGATGTGACAACATTGTCCCTTCAGCAATCCTCTGGCTCAGGGATATTGTCTTAGGATTTGTTCAAGCATATCCTTAAAACCCAGTAGCGTCGATCTACGTAACGTACAGTAGGGATTGGCCAGCTCCTCAAGTATTCCGGCTCCAGTAGAGATTCAAGCCCGGGCTAGTTGTTGGTATATTTGTGCATATCCCGATGCCTAGAAATATGTCACATCGCTTGATTTTCCATTAACTCTTTCAATAAATTTTCGAAACGCTGCTTTCCATCTTCAATTGTTTTTATACGCATATCATAAACATCATCAATGATATTCGGACCAAGTATTTTTTGTGCTTTTAGCTTTTCTCTTTTAATCTTTTCGATTCTTTTTTCATACGCCGCAATATTCGACTTAAGGAACTCGATTTTATCTCCATGTATACTGTTTATATCTACCACTCTATAATCCTCTATGAAGTTATTTTTATATGTTTGTTAGATTAAGCAGTGTAATCTTATGAAAAGTTTTTTATTTTAGTCAATATTTTAGTCAAACATCTCGTTAGCATACTGTGGCGATGAAAAACGTCAAATATACCTGAAGTGTTATTAAAATAAAATAAGAATGTTTAATATATATCGAAGCATAGCCATTTCTATGGCTCTATCTGATATATTATATAATGAAATTTTAAGAATGCGGGACAAAAGAATAGCTGAAGAAGATCGTGTGCTGACAGCTCAAATTTTAGTAAACAAAGTTCTGTTGGGATTTATTAACGACTGGAGGTCTTATTCAACAGCTGATCAAATCTATTTCAATGACGACGCTCAGTATATTATGTTTATAGCCGATGATAAAAGACTTGAGTATCATGTAGACCAATTCGTCTTCGTTGCGAATGAAATTAGTTCTATTGGCATATTACCCGATGAAGTGTCTAACAAATTAGTAGAGTTCACAGCCCGAATGCGACCTATGATAAAGTGGTCTAACATTGTTAGCCACGATGCTTGGGGTAGGGAATATCCAGATAGCCTTCCAAATCAGTTTGATCTTCTATTTACTGACATCCTTGATATGTTCCGAAATATAAACGAATACTGTGGCACTGTTTAAGTTTGCGCTTGGTCGGTTGCTGGGGTATTTAGCATGCCCAAATATTCCAATCACTAATAGAGATTTAAGCCGGCTCAGCTTCAGTCATTATCTAGCTTGTCCACGATGTCGTTTCATATATCGTTCACATTTTTCGAAATTATCACTTGTACAATAGTCTTTCTTCTCCTCTACTGATGGGTAGTATCTTACACAAAAAGCTGTACAAAATTTTTTGATTTCTTCGGGCTGTATAACCTTTAATCCAGATTCTGTCATAATTCCAACGGGTTTAGTTGGTCTTTGGTAATGATTACATGACATATATTAACATCTCTTGTTATTCTTACATTAAGTCGTTTGCAGCTTGAAAGCATCAAGTAATCACGCCAATTCAATTAGCAAAAGAGTCAGCAACTTACGATTATTTAACACTTATAGCATAAAATGAATAAAAAAGCGTAATTCTGATGCCGAGCCAATACTCTATAAGTTGTTTACCATTCTATATAAAATTTTCTGGTGTGTTGATTTTCATTGAGTAGAGCTACCAGTTTCAGGATATTTGAGTATCCTAAAACTGGAGAGAATAACTTCTATTAGATAGCAAGTTATGAAGCAACTTAGACTGCAAAACCGTAATTAGATAAAGTAACACAATGATTGTCAGCATACACTATATGATTTCCCCCCACTCTACCATTTCCGGGGTTAATATATATTACATCGTCAGTTACGTTAAGTTCCCAACCTGCAAAATTGACAAATCCGGTTACTTTGATTTATTAATCTATCGTTTTTATGTTGAAAATCACATGGTTGTCGTCTTTTTTAATTACTTTGAAGCCAGAACCATTCTCGATTCTTTTAATTGATAAAAACCTTCACTTTGTAAACAAATTCGCTAATATAAGGTTTGGAACCAAAAAACCTTTTTTCCCAAAAAAGTTTACGTACATCTTTTATACCTCTTGCGTAAATATAGTGCCCATGCGCGATATCGTTATTATAGGGCATAAAGCATATACAAGCGGCGACTTTACTTTAAATGATCTTCCAGGTTCTGCGGGAAGAATGGATATTCTTTGCCGCTGCGTGAGTTCTGCCCTTTTTCTCTCTTTCGGAATGCGCAGGGACGTAAATGTACACCTGCTCCTTCTGGGAGAACCTGATCCCGGAAAAATCATCAGGTTTGAAGGACTGCACCTTAGATACCTTAACCCGGACGAGCGGAGCAGCGGTTCACTTATCCAGAAAGCCCTGCAGAAGGACGCAAGCGAACAGGATATTCGTTCCACTCCAGGTGTCTGGATTCGTAGAGGAGATCTCGATTCCCTGCTCTCGAAATTTGAGGGTCGCACTCTGCTCTACCTGAGAGAAGACGGAGAGGATATCAGGGCAATTGCAAATGAAATCCGTGACCCGGTCTTCATCCTTGGAGACCATTTAGGAGTTACCGAAGAGGAGGAAGCACAGCTCTTTAAGGCAGGGGCGAAAATTATCTCGGTAGGTCCTCTTTCCCTCCATTCTAATCACTGCATAACCCTTATACATAATGAATTGGACAGGGCTGAGGCTGAAAGGGGAGAATTCCCCGGAGAAGCTGACAGCAGGGTCGAAGATTGAGTGGTAACATATTAAATGATGACCAGAAGCATTAAGAGATGATAAGAAGCTTTTACCCTTTACTTATCCTTTAATTTTATCACTCATTCCCAGGTCTATTTCCCAAACAAAGAGCGTAAGAAAGTGAAAGAAAATGGATGTACTCGAAATTTCAAAAAAGATTCTGCATGAAGGCCCGATATGTGACCACTGTCTGGGCCGTCAGTTTGCAAAATTATCCACAGGCCTGAGCAACAGAGAACGGGGGCAGGCCCTGAAACTCGCCCTTGTCCTTGAAGGGGACCGGATCTACAAAACTGAAAATGATGATTCCCTTCTCAAAGAACTTGCTCCTTGCAGTGTATTTGCGAGAAAGGCTCTCGGAATAGAGGGTGAAGATGAACAGTGCTGGGTCTGCCTTGACCAGTTTAAAAAGCTGGATGAATGGGCCGATAAAGCTGTAAAAGCCCTTGAAGGACTCGAATATTCTACATTTCTTGTAGGTACAAAGGTCAGCGGGCTTCTGAGTGAAAACGAGGAGATGCTCTGGGCTGAGGCTGGGACTGCATATGCCGAACAGCTTAAGACCGAGCTAAACAGGGAAGTTGGCAAGCGGATAGCCGAAAAAGTCCAGAAAGACGTGGATTTTGAAAACCCTGATATTACAATTACTCTTGACCTCGCAAAAAACAAGCTTGATCTCCAGCTCCGCTCGGTATATCTTCTAGGGCGCTACCGCAAACTTATCAGGGGAATTCCCCAGACGCGCTGGCCTTGCAGGAAATGCAAGGGCAAAGGATGTGAACGCTGCAATTTTACAGGAAAACAGTATCAGGAATCCGTAGATGAACTTATAAAAGGGCCTGTAGTTAAGGCTTTCCAGGCAGTTGATACGGCTTTTCATGGCTCTGGCAGGGAAGATATCGATGCCCTGATGCTGGGAAGCGGCAGGCCTTTTGTAGTAGAAGCAAAATCCCCTGTAAAGCGAAGCACAGACCTTGAAGAGCTTATGCGAAATATTAACGAGGAAGCTGCCGGAAAAGTTGAGGTAAGAGAGTTTTCTTTCACCGGAAAGAATATGATTGAGACCTTGAAAAGCTCAAAGGCGGATAAAACTTATAAGCTTAAAGTTACATTTAAAGAGCCTGTTTCGGAGGAAAAGCTTAAATCCAGCCTTGAGGCTTTGAGTGGCATAGAGATCTCACAGCAGACTCCAAGGCGGGTAGTTCACAGGCGGGCCGACCTTGTCAGGAAAAGGCATGTGCATGGCATCAAGCTCGACGAACTGACAGACGAAGGTTACGCTTACATAACAGTAAACTGCGAAGGCGGGCTGTATGTAAAAGAGCTTGTTTCCGGAGATGAGGGCAGGACAAACCCAAGTCTGAGCGGACTTTTAGGGATTCCTGCGCTTGTGGAAGATCTTGATGTGGTCAACGTCGATATTTAAACTCAATCTGAATCAGATTTATTTAATATGTAGAGTCAGGAAAATACTGCCTGACTGAACGTCTTATTTAAATAATATCCATCTTATCTAGAGAAAAACTGTATATACTATAGACTAATTAATCGAGCATTCTAAGGAGGAACATGCGATGACAAACTCCCACGGCGAAAAACGCTGCACAAGGTACAAATTACAGAAGACAGTTCGTGAAAGAGGGATTTCCCCTGTAAGCAAGGCAATTCAGGAATTCGAAGAAGGGCAAATGGTCCATATTGACATTGACCCAAGCATTCAGAAAGGCATGCCTAATCCAAAATTCCAGGGTTCTACCGGAAAGATTCTCGGACAGCGCGGTCGTTCGTACATTCTTGAAGTCCGCAGCGGAAATGCGATGAAGGAAGTTATCTCTCTCCCTCAGCACCTTAAACCGCAGAAGTATTAATATATATTCCAGGCAGTTAGGTTGTAAAACCTAACTCATTTTACCTGAGTTTACAGTATGCAGGCTTTTGCCGTAGGCTCGGGCTCATGTCAGGGTTTTCGGTAACTTGTAATAAGATAAGGATCTGTAATTAAATGTAAAAAACCCAGTGTCCCCTGGAAAACTGCTTAAAAGAGGTGGGGGACTTAAAGAAAACTGATTTTAAAAAATTGGTCCTTTATTCCTACATGGTGATTTATTATCTCGAGATGTGAATATCTATAATTATATATCGTTTGTCAGACATATACCTGATCCAGATCAGGAAAAGATTATTCGGAACAATTTTAGATTATTAAATAAGATCGAATTTCGTGCATAACGGTAATCTGAAGAGTGCCTATCTATGAGAAAAGGTAAGCAATCTCGGGGCCAATTCAGATTTCCGGATATTTACAGGCAGAAATTTACTTGCCGGGAACTCCTGGAGAATTGAAGAGTGATTTGAAGAGATTACTCAGCAGGGAATGGCAGATTGTTACAACTTTTAAGTCGAAAAGAGTGTATTCCAATGATAGTTAAGGAAGTCCTCAGTGAAGATTTATTGACCTTGGCCGAAGTCAGAGAACTACTTACCAGGATCGCCGAAGAGCGCAGAGAGAAGGGACTTGAAGTCGGATATGGATTTAGAAAAGCTCTTCGCCATGCTGAACAATTCTCAAAGATCAGTGGAGAAAAATCAAGAGAACTGGTTAACAGGCTGTTAGAACTCGAAAAAATGAAGCCTTCAATTGCGATCAGGATCGCAGATATTCTGCCTCAATCCAGGGATGAAATCCGATCAATCTACGCTAAAGAAAAATATACCCTGAGCAATGAAGAACTTGATCAAATTCTCGATTACGTGTTGGAAACGATTGAATAAAACTTAAATGCAAAGGGAATAACCTATATAGAAGTTTTCATCTTCTTATTTATAAGGGAAGTATCCGAAACTTAGAGTACTTTAAAGTGTCAGGGAATACCTGACCCGAATTCAAACACAGAGGACTCTTTGGGTTATTGAATATAGAGTCCGGGGATGCTGGTTACAGGGTAGTTTAAAGTTTTACAGGACACATAGAACACCAGAAATTTGTGAATTGTCGACAGTCGATTAATGAATAGGTTCCAAACCGAATGGACGCGAGTTGGGCATATCAGGAGAAGATATGTCCTGAACACAGATTTCCTTGGGATTTCATATCAATTGATAGGATGGGTGCTGATGAGAGTAGATAAGTCGCAATCAGGTAGATCGTACGCTGGCAGATCAGCTGCTGAAAAACCTTCTTATGGCGGCAGGCGTCCGACAGGCAAACCGCAATTCGAGAGACGATCAGAAAGAGCTCCGCGCTCATCCAGAAAGTCCTTGGAAAGCTCACAGGAGAGAGAAGAGTATGCATGGGTTCTTGACTATCTTCCATATGGAAAATCAGTTGACGGCACTTCTGCATACCAGAAAAAACCTCTTGTCCAGGCTGTGGGAGATAAAAAATTCACTCTTATGGAGCTTGTTCCCAAAAACGGTGTGGTTCCTCAGATTCAGTCAAGAGTTTATATAGGATCGGGAGACCGGGATGAAATCGACCACGTAAAGCAGAGAATCGGACACCTGGATCTTACGACAGGAGCGAATCTCGAACTGCCTTTTATCCTTGAGGCTTGTGTGAGGTATCAGGAAGCACATTTTGTAAAGTTTTTCAACGATGCGCATTCCATAACTACCCGCCTGCACATGCTTGACCTCCTTCCCGGGATAGGAAAAAAACTCATGTGGTCTATAATCGATGAGCGCAAAAAAGGAGACTTCAAGAGTTTTCAGGATATCCGGGAAAGAATTCCAAGCCTGCATGACCCGGCTAAAGTCCTTGCCCACAGGATTGAAGAGGAACTCAAGGATGATTTCATCAAGTACAGACTGTTCACAGCTCCACCGCGCCGACAGTAAGCCGAGTGAGATGACCTCTCTCGGATCTATTTTTTCAGTATGGCTCTTAAGGTTAACTTTTTCAGTTTTTGATTTTCATCATTTAAATTATAGTAATTCCATTATTGATCCAGATACCATTATTGATCCAGATACCATTATTGACCAAATGTTGACCAAAGATTCCGTGTTAGATCAAAGTACTTAATTTACTTAGCAATGTACTCTATTTATTACTCGATTTATTCAGGAGGTTTCAGTCTGGTTCGTTCTCTTCTTAAAAAATATAATATAAAAGGAGGCACTTTTGATCAGCATTTTCTGGTCGATGCAGGCTATCTAGACAGAATAGTAGCTGCTGCTGAGCTTGGACCTGAGGATGTAGTTCTTGAAATCGGTGCAGGTATCGGAAACCTGACTGAAAGACTTGCAAAAAAAGCAAAAAAGGTAATTGCAATTGAACTCGACCCTGTCCTTGTCAGAGTTCTCCATGACCGTTTCGATAAAGTCGAAAATATTGAGATTATTGCAGGAGATGCACTGAAAGTCGAGTTCCCGGAATTCAATAAGGTCGTCTCAAACCTTCCTTATTCCATCTCATCTGAGATAACTTTCAAGCTTCTTCGCCATAACTTCAAACTTGGCATTCTCATGTACCAGTATGAGTTTGCAGCCCGGATGGTCTCCTTACCCAATTGTAAGGATTATTCACGTTTAACAGTCGATACCTGCTATTTTGCTGATGCTTCTATATTGATGAAGGTTCCAAAAAGTGCTTTCCAGCCGGCACCGGAAGTTGATTCGGCAGTTATCAGACTCGTTCCCCGCCCTGCGCCTTTCGAAGTCAAAAACCAGGCCTTTTTCATGGATTTTGTATCTGCAGTCTTCAGCCAGCGACGGAAAAAACTGAAAAATGCGATTCTGAACATGAACCATGTACTCAAAATTCCCAGCATCAAAGAGGTTATTGCCCGGCTGCCTGAGGATATAATAAGCAAACGCGCTGAAAACTTGACTCCTGAAGAGCTTGCACAGGTTGCAAATCAAATAATTGATTTAAAAAAGTCATTTTTTGAAAATGAATTAAATGAGCAATAAAAAGCTTAGGGCAATATAACTAAAAAAATAAAGAACTCGAAAATTATGGTTGAAATCGAATACAGAAAAGCTCGGATTAAGCTCGGGGACACGGACCTTGTCTATGAGCCTGCAGAAGATTCTTTTTTACTTGCCGACGCAGTCCTTAAAGAGGCAAAGCCAGGCATGCGCATTCTTGAAATCGGAACAGGATCGGGTTTTGTATCTGCTGTACTTCTTGCAAACCTGAAAAGGATTTGTCTGGTCGCTACGGAAATTAACCCCCATGCCGCTCGCTGTGCAAAAGTAAATGGCGTGGAGGTTATTCGTACTGATCTTTTTAGAGGAATAAAGTCCAAAAATCCTGATATTCTTTTTGACCTTATTCTCTTTAATCCGCCCTATCTCCCGACTTCTGAGGAAGAAAAGGTTCCTGGCTGGCTGAATTATGCTTTTGATGGTGGAATTAGCGGAAGAGACACTCTTAACATGTTCCTAGATGAAATAAGAAATTATCTCAAGCCAGAAGGAGAAATTCTTGTGCTTATCTCTTCTATTACAGGGCTGGATGCCGTTAAGGAGAAAATGATAGATATGGGGTTTGTGGTTGATGTTGTGGCAAGAAAAAAGGTTTCTTTTGAGGAGTTAATGGTTGTTAGAGGAAAACTTTTGTGAACGAGTTTATCTCAAAACTAATATTATCTTGAAATTATACTATTC
>NZ_LZPK01000046.1:0-15996 GCF_001729375.1 Methanosarcina sp. A14
TTCTTCATCTAATTTTGTACCATAAAGTGCTTTCACTTTTACTGGAAAAATGTATATACTAATGGAGCTAGTAATGGAATAATAATCAAAAAAGAATACTAAGGGGTACAGAGCAAATTATACCGAAAAATAAGCACATTGCTGAAAAATATCTTCTACTGCTCAGGATTTAACTTTAGTGTTAATCTCATGAGTTTTAATCTCATGAATTGTCAAAATTTTTTGTCAAAATTTTTTTGGACCTGAACTCTGGCTGATCGCGGGTACGAGATCTTAGGTACGATATCTTAAGATGTATGCCTTGAACTTTTCATAATTCAACAATTCAATTCACATTAAATATTTTAATTAAAACGTTTATTTATTAGTAGGGAAGCCCTAAATGATCGAACCTATATTTTTAATGGAAATAATTGTTGCCTTGCTCGTTCTATCCATGCTGGCACAGGTCCTTACCCACTATTCTCAGATACCTTTTATAATCTTTCTGTTTATTGAAGGAATAATAGTAGGACCCGAGGTTCTAAACCTATTAAACCCGGCTCTTTACTCTGATGTGCTAAGTGCTATTGTTTCGATCTGCGTGTCTGTGATTGTCTTTGACGGAGGATTCCAGATCGACTGGAAGCACATGAGAGGGGTTAAAAAAAGTGTTATTAAATTAAGTACATTAGGAGTTTTTATCACTTTTATTGGGATAACCATACTGACACATCTTCTTATAAATATCTCTCTCCCGATTGCTGCTCTTTTTGGCGCTCTTGTTACTGCAACTGGTCCTAGTGTTGTTGGTCCAATAATCAGGAACATCGGGATTTGCCATAGGGTTGCCAAAATTCTGGAATTTGAGAGTGTCTTAAACGATGCTGTAAGTGTAATTCTAACTGCACTGGTTTTTGAATGGATTACAGCTGAGATTTCCGGAACTGGTGCAGTACTTTTTATGCTGCAACGAGTTGGGATGGGGTTAATTATAGGGAGCTTATGTGGGTTTATTCTACGCTGGTTTTTTACCAGAGGTATATCCATTAGCAAACAGCCTGCAAGGTTGTTCACTCTCACTTTTATCTTTGCTTGCTATGTATTGTCAGAAACTATAGGCAATGAGTCGGGGATTCTTGCAGTGGCTGTCTTTGGGATTATTATGGGATCTACCGAATTTCCCCAGAAGAAGATGATAGAAGAATTCAATAACAACCTAGCGGTTTTAATGATCTCTCTGATCTTCATCTTGCTTGCTGCAATGCTCAAGTTCTGGTACATCATGGAGATCGGGCTAAAAGGGATTGCCCTTGTCTTGCTTATAGCACTATTTGTCCGTCCTGTAGCTGTATTTATCTCGATGCGGAGTTCAAAAATAAGTACTAAAGAAAAAATGTTCATATCTTTTGTGGGACCAAGGGGAGTAGTTCCTACTTCGATCGCAACTTATTTTGCAATCAAACTGGATGAAATGGGAATTGCAGGAGGCCAAACTATTGTAGGACTGGTCTTCCTGACCGTTATTATTACTGTTTTCCTGACAGGTAGTATGTCAAAAAAAGTAGCTCAGATACTGGAGATAATTCCTATGGAAATTTTGATTATTGGAGGAGGAAAAATAGGCCGTATCCTTGCCGAAAGGTTTGATAACAGAGGAGAAAATGTGTCAGTTATAGACATCTCGGAGGAGGAATGCAACAAATGCAGGGAATTAGGGATCAGGACTGTTCAGGGTAATGCAGCAGATATAAGCGTTCTGAAAAAAGCCGGGATTGAAAATGCCAAATATGTAGTTGTAACTACAAAAAAGGATGATGCGAATCTTCTTTTTTGCCAGATTGCAAAGGCAAAGTTTGGATTTAAGGGAGAACAATTAATTGTTAGGGTAAATTACGTAGAAAATCTTCCGGCATTCTGGGATCTCGGAATTCGGGCGATGAGCACTACAATGACAACTGCTGCGGTCATGGAAAATATGATTGGTGGGAATAACCTGTTTTCTATGTGTGAAATCGGAAACAAAGGGAATATTATGGAAGTCAGGGTTACCAATCCAAAGGTTGTGGGAAAGGCGATAAAGGAAATTAATTTTCCAGAAAAAAGCCTCATGGTTATGATACAACGGGGAAGTGAATCACTTATCGCACATAGCAATTTGATACTTGAATATAACGATATTGCAACGATTATTGCTGAGAAGAGTTCAGGTAAGAGTATTGCTGATATGCTGTTTAGATAAGTTTAAGCGAGATTCGAACATATTATAAAATTGCAAATTAATTCATAAACGAATATGATATTCTTTGAATAACATGCACAAACAATGGAAGCGCTTTCAGATAACAGCATTTTCATGCTAATAAAGTAAGTGTAAATAAACAGGATAACATAGCAGAAGATAGTAAACAGTAGTAAACGAAAAAACACATACCTCCTCAAACTTCTAATTTCTTTTCCTTATATATCTAAAGCTCTATTATTTTTGTCTTGTTCTCCAATTAATGGTGTTCGCGCAGAATGGGAAAAATCAATTTTATGGAAAACATTACATTTTTTAATGAAGGACATTATCTTTTGCACATTAGCGAGATTGATGTCTAAGGTATACGAATGAAGAAATAAATAAGGGAGGAATTTTTAGCAAAGTACTGCATTTCTAAGTTCTTATTAAAAACAAGATCAAATGCATTGGTTGTGGAAAAACTTACCCCTTATATGCGGCAGAGTTAAGGTACTAAATAATTCATGCTATCTGATTCAAGATTTCTTCTATTCTGGAAACCAGAGGTTTTTCAGTCTTTACGTATATATAAGCAGGGAGCCCTGATCTGGAAAAATTCTGGAAGAGCTTCATTGCCAGGCTGTTAATTCGGGGAAATTCTCTGATTTTCTCATTTGCAAACAAACTAATTACTCTGTCAAAGCTCCAGACATTCGTAGTGAAATTATAATCTTCTCTTAACTGTTGATCCATGGAAAAAATAAGCTCAATCCAGGAACTCCATTCTTTTGTAAGATGTTGCCTGGTTCCTCCTTCAACTACAATATAAGAACTTCCTTTTTTAATATTTTCAAAAAATTCCCTGAAAGTTTCACCTTTTGCAAGGGTATAAACAGCTCCCATACCTCCTGTATGACTATCTGTAGTCGCAGCAATCCCTTTTCCGTATTTTCTGGCTAGTGTTGCAACCATAAGGTTTTTTTCCGTTAAGTTCTGCATGTTATATTCAACAACGGGAAATTGCTTTATAAGTTCAGGTACAGCCCACAGATTAGGTTGTTCTCCGCCTACAAACTGAAAGGGATGGTTATACATATGGGGGAGATCGTGAGTCCTTAGATAGCGGATAAAGCTTTTAAAATCGCATTCCTGATTTGCAATCAACTCAAGTTCCTTAAATTCTTCCGAATCAAATTTAAAAACATTAATGTGTAGGGTATGTCCTATATGTTCAGGATCACTAATTGAGATCTCAACTCCTGGAACCAGTCCTTCTTTATCCCAACCAAGCAGATCGTAAGCTTTGACAGTATCATGGTCGGTAAAAGTAACAAAATCAAGTCCTTGCGACCTTGCGTTTTCAAAAAGAACTGCAGGATGCATTGCCTGCACGGAAGGAACATCATAGGAACAGGAAGAATGTACATGCAGATCCACTTTCTTCCATCCTTCCTGAAGAAGAGTTTCTGCAACTTCAGCGCTTACAGTTGTTTTAGCATCGTTTCCGGTTTTTCCTTGCATAAACAAGCACGACCATTTTATTCAGAAATTCCTTTTAGTGTAAAAGTTCAAGAATCCTATTCAATTAAAAGAATGCAAAAAGGCTATATAGATATTTTGCTAAAAAATTTATTTTTTTATTTATTATATATATTTCATGAGGGGTATATTGAGCATTAATACAAGTAAATATTATAAGTATAAAATCGAAAAAATTTATATATAAAAAGGAAAAATAATAAAGAAATAATAAATAATCGTGATTATATGAAACAAATCGTGATTATGCGGTCCATTTACTATAATATCTTGACAATTTCGAGTTAACGTTCAAAAATAAAATAGCTTTTGGAATGAACTCTAAATATAAGTTTTCCACAGGTTCGGGTCTTGCTTTTAAAACTAATTCTTGACGCCTTATTGCTGCAGAAAAATCTCTTCATGTACTCTGGCAAAATGTTTAAATATCTTTATTCTAATTATATATAGAAATTGAGTATAACTTATAGTTTTATTCATTAATATTTATATTAGCTTAAAAATACTTATATTAGCTAAAAATATACTGGATACTGACCGCGGAGCAATAACCTGGATGCTACTGACCTATAAAATCAAGCACAATCAAAATTTTTCAGAGGAACTCCGAAAGGCTCGAAAGGTTGCTGAGTTCTGTATTAAACATCAGACTCAAAACCGAAGCCTTAACTCGCCTCCAATACAAAAATCTATTTCTTCTCTTCCTTCTTCCCCTTCACCCTCGTTATCTACTTTTTCTGAGTTTTCTCAGGACTTTTCGATTATTTCTTCTGCTCGTTCTCTCGGTTCTCTGTCTGCGCCCAATTCACTTCCGGTATCTGGACATCTTTCATCGAGGAATGTAAAGCATATAGGCTTGAAGTCAGTTATTTCCGGCCAGATTATCAAAAAATATTCCCGAAACCAGAACTTCAGATCTGCAAAGAATGTGAAATTGATCATTCCTTCGCGGGCGGTTCGTATTGACAGGGAGGAGCAAACCATTACAATTCCCTGTTTGAAACTTCTGCTGAACTATCATTTTTCCAACAACTTTTCAAAAATTTCCCAGATAGAAATCGATAACATCTATGCTTATGTAGCAGTTGTCTTCCCGGACGACGAGCTCAAAAATTCAGAGCACTATATAGGAGTTGATCGCAACACTAAAGGACATATTGCAGTTGTAGCGGATCCTGAATCCGGAAAAATCTGGAAGTTAGGAAAAATGCGATACCATACGCATAAAAAATATGAAAACATAAAAAAACGGCTCTATAATATGGGCAGAAGTAAAGAATTAAAAGCTGTAGAAATTAGGGAAAAAAATATTGTAAAGGACTTGAACCATAAAATCAGCCGAAAGATTGTGGATGTCGCCCTGTACAACGGATGCGGGATCAAACTGGAAAACCTTAAAGGAATACGAAAACTCAATAGCAAGATTGGAGATGCAGGAAAAGACGAGAAAAATAAAAGTAAAAACAGAAAAAGGGAAAAAAATAGAGACAAAAATATAAGTAAAGAAATTAGCAAAAACTCTCTCAAAAGTAAAAGTACATCTGAAAAACAATCCTGGTCAAGTGAATACTCCCTGAACAGCTGGTCTTTTCAGCAACTTCAGCAGTTTATTGAATACAAAGCCAGGCTGCGAGGAGTAGAGGTAGTTTATATCGATCCCCATGCGACTAGCAAAAAATGCAGCCGCTGCGGACATATAGGCAACCGACATAGTAAGCAATTTGAGTGTCCACACTGCGGACACGTTGACCATGCCGATGTCAACGCCGCCTTTAATATAGCGTTGACGCCAAAAGGCAGCGGTCAATTCTCTGCAGAAAGAGATGCAGGGAAAGGGAGCACTGACACCCCTCGACGGGTCCTGGACCGTACCATCTTCAGTAAACGTACAACCAGAAAAAAAACTTCTCCACAGTTTGCGTGGGAAGTATGTCAGTTTTTAAATTAAGACCTGTTACAGACTTCTTTTTTGTAATGTATACATATGAAAGCATGTTAACAACTTCCTAAGGTATAAAAAAACTTACGGGAACATAAAAAATAATAAAAGGGAAATAATCCCTGTCAATTAACTCACATTTTCAGGCAGTTTCGGCTGCTTTTCGAGTCTCATTAATTTTTGTCTCATTAATTTTTGTTCCATTTACAAGTGAAAGTGCTTCACAGGGAATATAGACTTTACCAGTTGCTGGAGCATAGACGACTATTCCTTCTAACTCATGCGCTACACCATTCTTGATAAGAATATTCGTGTCCACTGGCAGTTTGGCATCTCCAATTTCCAGCACAGGGTTTGAGGAATTCGTCATATTTAGCAAGTATTCATTTTTATCCAGTTTTCCATCTCCGTTATCTTTGGAGAAAATCTTATCCACATCAATAAAGAGTTGCGAGTTAGTCTTGTTAAGGTCAAATCCGAGTTCTTTAGCTATGTGTCCTGCAATTTCTGTATTATCAACATGGCCTGTTAGATCGTCAGGACCATAAGCCCACAGAGGGACATCATCTCCAGAATGTCCGTGAGTAGTCCAGCCAATTACTGTGTGATTGCGGCTGATTACCTCGCTAATTGCATAGTCAAGTGAGAGGCCTTTTCCATCGTTGTAGAGCTTAAGAATTTCAGCTATGTCCTCATCAGTAGCATCAATTCCCCACCAGGTTTTTAGCTGTTTTTTGATATTTTCGGATGAAAGATCTGTCCCTATTTCTGTCTCAAGACCTGTGGAACTGAGTTTCATACCTTTGAGAGGTGCAATGACATCTTCTACGGTTGTGGATGTATAATTGGGGTCAGAGTAGCTGCCAATGGTCATGCCGCCTGTATTATGATCCGGAAAAGCTAGAACCAGAGTATGCCCGTCTTTTTTAGCAAAATTAACTGCAGCCTTAACAGCTTTATCAAAAGCCAGGAAATCGGTTACAGCATAGTTAGGGTCATTGGCGTGGTCTGCCCAGTCAACCTGGCTGCCTTCAACCATCAGGAAAAAGCCATTTTTATCCTGAGATAACAGTTCGATGGACTTATTGGTCATTTCTGCAAGAGAAGGCTGTTCAGGTGCAAGTGAAGAACGATCTATATCCGGCATCATGTGGCTACTGGCAAAAAGACCCCAGGCTCTCCCAGTTGTAAGGTTCATCATTTCGTCTCTGCTGTCAACATACTGGTAGTCTCTGTCAAGAAGTACTTTTGTCAGGTTTTCTCCATCTGTCCTCTTTCCTCCTTCAGCTACAGGTATGAGATAACTTGAACCGCCACCAAAAACCACATCAACGTTTTCATAAACCATCTGTTTCATGATTTCGGTTTCATTATCTCTGTTATCAACATGAGCAGCAAAAGCTGCAGGTGTGGCATGGCTTACGCGGGAGGTTGCTACAAGTCCTGTAGATTTGCCTTCGAGTTTTGAACCTTCAAGCACTGTTGCAAGCGGTCTGTATTGTAGTTCTTCAGGTGGGATTTCCAGTGTACTTAAAACAGAACTATTACTTGGCCCTACGCTTAAAAAACCGTTAGTAGTTTTATATCCCGCAGCAAATGCTGTTGCGGCTGAAGAAGAATCAGTGATGACTGAGTCCGTACTATAAGTAGATACTGTTCCAGTTACCATATTATCAAGCTCAAGAGGCTTTCCGCTATACCAGCGAGCTAAAGTCTCCACACTTTGGGAACAACCATCAGGAATCAGGACGATCACGTTCTTTATTTTAGCTTCCGGCGTTATAGGAAATTTGCAGTTAGTAGAGTTCGTGAAATTAACGCTAGAATTCGAACCAAATTGTGCAGCTGCTGCAGAACCAATATTTCCCAGCAGCAAAAGTCCTATTATTGAAATAATTACTAAAGTATCGGTTTCCTTAGTCTCCATAAAATTACCTCAACATTGGGAATAATTTTTAAATTTATGATTTAACACAATATAAAAAATACAAATCCCAATTTTAAAAAAGAAGCCAGCTGTATTTGAATCTTTCACATATAGAATATATGCAGATTCATACTCAATATTTGTGAAAAATGGCTATGTAACTCTATTTTGCGGTATCAGCTATTTATTAAAATATTTAGGATATATACTCATTTATATACTTGATAGTTTTCCATAAACTGTATACAAAAGGACAATACTACAGTCTAAATAAACTTCCTACTAAAATTAAAAAATTCAGAATAGACAACATAATCTGAAAAATGGGTTAAATTCCAGACATCATCCTGTTGATCACATTACTTTCAAACCAAAAACCAGAAACTGAGATTCTCTGCGGAGGCAGCTTTTGTAGAACATTAGATGGTTGCTTAAAGATATTTTCTATTCAGAGGCAAAGATTTTGGCACATAAATTTTTGGCACATAAATTTTTGGTAAATAAATTTTTGGTAAATATATCTATTTTTGAGTAATATATTAATATCTAGCTCAATAATTATATAGAATATAAAAAAATATATAAGAAATGAGCGTTATTACTTAGTAGCGTGGGACCAGAACATACTACAAATAGACCAGAAAACATGTTAACATCTATTAAACCCAAATTTCCTGTGATACTCTCTTTTAAATTGGATTTTGCCTCTAAATCTCTTCATTCTATTTTTGAAAATATACAACTGATTCGTGCAGAATAGATTATGTTTACGCAAATTGTTTTTGAAAATATTAAGTTCACAGATAATGGTTTAGAGTAATGGAAGAAAGGTATATACTGGGATTGAAATAAAATGAAAGTTTTACTTTTCATGTGTGGAGAAGGGCTTGGCCACACAAGTCGCTGCCTTGCTTTGGGAAAAGAGTTTCTGACTGCCAGGCACGAGGTATACTTTGGGGCATATGGGTACTCAAAAAAGCTAGTAGAAAAAACAGGGTATCAGGCATATGAGATCCCTCCTGAAATAAGGCTAGCTGGAGAATCCGGAATTTTTGATGTCAAAAAATCTATTAAAGAAACCTTCAAGAGTATTTCCATTTCAGGGTTCAGAAAGCTTTTAAGGTTGATTGAGGATCTCAAACCTGATATTGTACTTTCGGATGGTTACTATACAGGCATCCTTGCTGCGCAGACAAAAAAGATTCCTGTGTATTTTATTGGCCACCAGTTCAATATGGTGGAGTTTTTTCAGAACCAGGATTTTCTAGTAACAGTAGCAGGAAAACTAGTTAAGAGTTTTTACAATTATATATTCAGAAGCGTAGATGGCATTATTGTGCCTGATTTTCCTCTTCCATACTCTGTAAACAGAAAAAACTTCAATTTTAATAAAAGTATCAATAATACCATTTTTTTCAGCGGCCCCCTCATCCGGTGCAAATATAGTGAAGTCGAATCAAAAATCTTCCAGTGCCCAAACGTCCTTTCAACCATCGGTGCTTTCGGATACAGAGCAACCATATTCAGGAGCATACTTGAGGCTGCAAAACTGGACCATACTATCCATTATACCTTTATTTCAGGGCCCGAAATAAATCCCAAGCAGTTTTCAAAAATCTCGGAAAATGTTGAGTTTACAGGCTTTACGGAAAATCCTTTTCCTTATTACAAAGGCTCTGACTTGGTAATCACTGCAGGAGGACATGGAACAATCCTTGAAAGCCTTTCTTTTGGACTCCCTGTGCTTTCTTTTCCGGACGAAAAGCATATTGAACAGGAAAATAACGCAACTGTAATTGAAGAAGAGGGATATGGGAAGAGAATGAGCTACCTTGCAGAGCCGGAAACTATTCTTGCCTGTATTAGAGGAATTCTGGAAAAGGAAGAATACCACAAAAAGACCAGAAGATTGAGAGAACTTGCAGAGGAACTTAACGGACCTGCAACTGTAAGAAGATTTCTTGAAGAAAAGGTTAAAGAAAGATTTAATGAAAAAAGGAAAAAGAATCGAAAGTGGAAAAATTAGGGCTCGATGTAGACATCCTCTGAAAGAAAGAAGAGCGAACATATAGAGAAATTAATGAAAGAGCAGCAAAAAAGAAAGTGATCTGGAGCAGACCATTTATTTTACGTACTATGAACAGAACAAAAAACTAAGCTGATTAGAAACACAGGATTTTTAAGTGATTTTTTTGCAAAAAAGGTATTATTTGGAGGATAATATTTCCCAAAATCTTCAAAAGGAACATAGAAAAATAAAAAATATTGTTTTTAATACTAAAAATAATACTTAATAAAACTATGTTATAGAAAAAACAAAAATCGATCTACAAAAAATGAGTATTATTGATTAGTAACGTGGGACCAGAACCTATTAACAGACTAGAAATATACGAATAGGCCAGAAAAGTATGCCTGCACAAGGAACTTAATTAATTATCCCATGTTACTTATTTTACAGTGGCCAGGGCTCAAATCTCTTCATTTTCTTTTTTTATGGCCATGATTTAATAAGTTGACGTCTTCCAGACCTTTACATACTTGCGTTTTGCGTCTCAATTCCCAAATATGAATTTCTGTTTTCTCGCAGATTATTTCGGAACACGTTCAGCCAAAAAAAATCGAATATCAAAGAAAAATTCACTCGATTAGATATCTTATTTTGTATATAGAAACTATACTTAATATATTAATTATTTTTTTCTTTTGTATATATTGACTAAATCGAATAACTATATATAACTCTATTAATTATTATTCTCAACGTTGAAACGCGAATAAGTAATGCAGAGGAATAGAAATTAAAAAAATAGTACATATTTCAGACATTCATTTTTCAGAGGCATATTATGTGCCTGAGATTGCAAATTCCATGCTTGAAAACATAAACAGGAACTTTCCAGATATTGTAGTAATCACTGGCGACCTGACGGAAAACGGGCTTGCAGCCGAGTATAATGGGGCAAAGAAATTCATCGATAGGATTGAATGCAAAAACAAGGTGATAGTTCCAGGAAACCATGACTCCAGAAACGCTGGTTACCTCTTTTTTGAGGATCTTTTCAAAACCAGATCGACTTCTGGGCACTTTGGAGAGGTCACTGTATTAGGGCTTGATTCTTCCCAGCCGGAACTTGACGAAGGGCATATCGGAAGGGAGAATTACAACTGGATAGAGAATGCTTTCTTAGTAAACGGTTTCAAAGTTTTTGCCCTTCACCACCATCTTATTTCGATCCCCAGAACTGGCAGGGGAAATAATGTACTTGTAGATGCTGGAGATGTTCTGGAACTCCTGGATCGCTCAGGTGTCAATCTTGTGCTCTGCGGGCACTGGCACATCCCCTGGGTCTGGAGATTAAACGACATGCTTGTAATCAGTGCGGGAACTGTCTGTTCTTCTAAAGTTCGTGGAAAAATGTCTCAGTGTTACAATTTGATTGAGATTGATGCACCAGAATCCGATTGCAAGCGCTGGCATCTGCAAGTTTACAGAGTTTTTTCAAGAGGAGAAAAGGAGAAGGTTGTTGATAGTATACTATAATTAAGCAAAATAAAGTTAGAAAAATATGAGGTCCAGTGCCTGAGAAGTATCTCGTTCCTTCTCCTTAATAACTTAAAAAGTAAACAATATTTTAAAAATTTATAATCACCTTCTCCTTTTTTGCCTGAATACCAGGAATTTGCCTGGATACTAGGAATAATATATGCAATTACTATTGATGCACAATTTATGAGTCTTCTTTTCAGATCTCTTTTCTTCTTTGCAAATAATTATTTGCTCATTTTCATCTATTCCTAAACATATTATTGATCTGGTAATTGAAATCGATCTGATTAACAAATCCACTGATGAATGCGATTTCAAAAATCACCCAATTCTGGAACTAAATCAATTTTTTAGGGGAAAATGAGAGGATAATTCGTTATTATCAAATTTGTATTTTAAAACTCTAATATTCAGATCGGAGATCACTACATGTAGTATTTGAAGCTGCTATGAGTGTTTTAGTCTTCAATCAGTTAGCTTACGTTCGAGAGTATATTAGATTTTCATAGTTAGTTACCAGTAGTAATAAATAAATTCAATTCAATAGTATCCAATACCAGTATATAGACTCAAAATTACTATCTGCTCTTTTATCAATAGGAATAATTTTAATATGAACGGTATAACTGTTGACTAAAGTCAGATTAATCAATATATTTTTGAAGTGGTGGGTATAAGGTGGCATATCAATATGTAAATACTTTAAGCTCTGGAAATCCTTTCAGAGATTGGCTTGTTGAGAAAGTTGTAACAGATCGGCTTAAGAATAAGCATTGTTTGGTTGATGTTTATAAATCAAATTCTTCTCATACTGTCTGCAAGTATCATTTCAAGGGCCAGCATTACAGTGTAGTGGCAAAGTTTTTTTCGGAACCTACAGGACAACTGAAAAATTATAACGCTTATAAAGGTATGATGAAGGAATATAGGAATCTGGAAAGAGCCTCTTCAATAATAAATGTTGCAAAACCGCTTGCAGTAAATAAAAAATTTAACTGTGCACTTGTAACCGAGTACATACCAGGTAAATCCTTGGGCTGGTACATAAAACATGAAAAAAAACTCGATGAACGGCTTACTGCCATTGCACATATGCTTCGCCGGCTTCACGATAATACAACGTCCTCTTACAATAAGGAAAACGAATTTAAAAATTATCATGAGGTTCTGGGCCATCTGAAACTAGATCATGATACCAGAAAGACTTTTAATAAACTGCTTGGAAAATGGTGGTACAGTTCGTGGCTCGATAGGGAATGCGGCTGTATGGTTCACAGGGATGTCAATCCTTCCAATTATATATTTTATGAAGGTAAGCCTTATGCAATTGATTTTGAAAGCTCCTGGTCGCATGCTCATCCTGTAAGAGACCTGGGAATTCTCACTGCAGAACTTAAGAACGAATTCAAATGGTATAAAGGAGGAAGCTGGAAAGCCGAACCATACATAGGAAACTTCCTCTGGGAATATAGCAATGATGAAAAGGACTTTACCTATATTACCAAAGTTTTGCCTTTTTTCATGAGTATAGGTCTACTTCGTTCAGCGCGCATTCATCGAGGCAGCCACAGAAATTATCTAATAAAAGAAGCACGTAAGTGTTTAAAAGCGATTAATAAAGGTTAAAATGAGTTTATTCTGAGGATATGCTAAAGGATATAGCATTTCAAATTCATTATTTCTTTTTTTTCAATTTATTGCTCCAAAATATCTCCTTTTTTCTAAGAGGTAATTTCTGTATCTTGTATTTGATAGACTTAGACGGTTGAGCTGGGAAATCAATAGCATTAAACCTTCAACTGTCTAAAGTAAAAAGTAGTTCATAACGCCGAATGTGCTTGAGCTTATATTTCAAGTGAGAAAATTCTTTGTGATAAGGAACACGTACTTTACAACTAGTTAGTACAGTTTATTACTATATTGTATATATCCAAAAAATATATAATAAATTTATTCTATTTATATCTTGAAAGGTTTCTAGTACCTTCAACCAGATCTCTATGGGCTGCAGGCATCTCTTCCCCTGCAGCTCACAAATTTAATAAGAACAGTAAATGAAGGAAAGTCAACCGGCTGTACATTTGGGAATACTGTGACTTTGCAGTATTGCCCAAATTATGAAGGTTTCTACAGAACTCTAAAATCCTTTATTTAAGGTTCTATTCAGATAACTATCCATTTACCAGGGAGGTTTATTTACGAAAAGTCTAAATATTTGTCCTGAGTGCCATTCAATCCTGAAAATAAGTCAAGGCGGCGAAACTCAATACTGTCCTGTGTGTAAATACTGGACAAAGATAGGTACTGCAAGGCTTGATTCAATCATGATTTACGAATAAGGGACCTGTACGGAGGGGGCCGGTTTTTCTATTTTTTGTAGTGTATGTAAAACAAAATGAAACGCAGGTTTATATTGGTAAAATTAGCTTCGCGGTAGATGTGAAAGTAAATGTGATAGCGTCAAGTTAGATTTTAGGGTTACATAGATCAATGGGAGTTTAAAAGTTTAATGATCATGGAACAGTTACTGAAAACTCAAGTAGAAAGACAGCCCTCAAATCCAGGCAAAAAAGGTAGATTTACTTCTATTAACTTCTCTTGTTAAACTTTATTTCAATTTATAGACATAACCAATTTAATCTCACTTTTCAAAATATGCTACATTCCATTTTTAATTCTTTTTAATTTTTTTCTTATCTAGTTCAACTTTCAAGGATATTTCCTTCACGGATATTTCCAAACTTGGAACTTACATAAAGCAAAAGCGATTACTGGCTTAATTGATGAGGCTCAAAAATCCACATAAAACCTAAAACATGATATAGTGAAACCAGAGTAATAGAAAAGTTCAGTCATGAAATATGAGATGCCATAGCTTGTCACTCAGGTGTTCATAAGGGTTCGGGAACTTCAAACCAACAAGCCAGCTTAAATCCCTACCATTTCTATTTTTAGGTTTCGAATTACAAAAAGACTATATAGAAACGAAAAACTATATATTGATATTTACATATAATAATAGTATTTCCAAAATATCTATATACTTAAAGAGGAATATCAAGATTAATTAACCATACTATAGAGAACCCAAAATTCATAATAAAGTCTAAAATAAACGGAGGAAATCCATGCTTCAAAACGGAAAAATTAAAGGCTTAATCTTTGATTGTTACAAAACCCTTATTGACATCAAAACTGACGAAAGAAGTCGAGAGACAAACGAAAGAGTTAGCAAGTGGCTGCTTTATCAGGGAGTGAGGATAGAGTCCGAGAGGCTCAGGGAAGAATACAAATGGAAAATCATAGGCAGACTAGGCAATTCAGGCCAGCAGCACCCGGACATTCGTATAGAAGAGATCTTTGCGGAAATTTGTGCCGAAAACGCCTTTAAAGAAATAGATCCCTATTGGCTTGGAATTGAGACAGCAAAGGTCTTCAGAACGGCATCTATAAGAAAACTTGAAGCTTACCCTCAGAGCCTGCGTCTGCTTAAAAAATATAAAAATGTACCGAAGTGCATTGTTTCCAATGCCCAGAGAGTTTTTACGGAACATGAACTGCGCTTTCTGGGTCTGTATGATCGCTTTAATTTTACAATTATGTCTTCGGACCACTGTATAAAGAAACCTGATACCCGGCTCTTTAAGATGGCTCTCGACGGTCTCGGGCTTGAGCCATGGGAAGTGCTCTCTATCGGCGACACTCCAGAAAACGATATTTATCCACCTCAAAGTCTCGGAATGAACGCGATGCACATCCGGGATGCCTGGAGATATGCATAACTCTGTCCACATTCATGACTAATACTCCAAAAAGTAAAATGTCAGTAAATCTCTTACTGTCGACTTTGAATAAGTAATTATACATCCTGACTTTGACAGTATCCACTAATTGTTACTGAATATTTCCCTTCTTTTTTATCCCAAATGGACTTGACAATTTGTTTAAATTTATAAAAATTTGTTATATATTCTATGTAATTCCATTCATTTTTGCTACTATCAAGCTATTGATCTTATCAAAATTCGCAAAAATGTAATTTTTGACTCCATTTATCTTGAACTTGACTGTAAGTGTCAAATTCTTCAAGCTTTTTTTAATGAATTTTGTTACGTGTTTCATCCCTTCAAATTCATATCGCATCAG
Organism: Methanosarcina sp. A14; assembly: GCF_001729375.1. Classification (NCBI taxonomy): domain Archaea; kingdom Methanobacteriati; phylum Methanobacteriota; class Methanomicrobia; order Methanosarcinales; family Methanosarcinaceae; genus Methanosarcina; species Methanosarcina sp. A14. The sequence continues at coordinate 15,305 of NZ_LZPK01000046.1, forward strand.
CGACATGAATAATTGAGCAATAAAGCCAAGGATGATAGCTCCATAAATGCTATCATCCGACCACACTCTCAACGGTTTAATGTTGATTTCGTTCTTCAATGAATGGAATATTTCTCAATAAAATCCTTTTTTCTGTATGTTATCAACGCATCTTCAAGTGTCAAATCTCTGTTTGATTTCAGACAGAAAAATCCTTCTCTCCCATTAATCAGTGAAGCTTTCAATAGTTCTATAACTTCCTTGTCACTAAGCTCTTCGAGCTTAGTTCTAAAAGAGTAATTAATCTCAATCTTTACTCTGAAATTCATTATTTACTCTGCGTTTCTTAGGAAGCTTTTTGTTATCTATGACAGCTTTTAACTCACTGACTCCAACTGTTCTCTACAACTTGTCAGGTTTGTGATCTCTGCTATATCCGAATTTACCAAGATTGGCCTTAGTCCCGTGAAGAACTATACTCGTCCAATCCAGGTTTATGTTCGTCTCTTCAAAACCATAAGTAGAAAATAGAGAGTCCAGAATATCACACAGAATTTCCTCTTTGTTACGTCCCAAAAGCTCAAGAGTTCTGTAAAGAACTCTTTCGTGAAAACTTTCAAGATTTAAGATATCCAGAATCTCTTTCTGATTTAACCATTTGCCAGCTTCTTTGATACTAAAATTATCAGTTAATTTGTAGCTTAACAAACCGA
>NZ_LZPK01000047.1:0-6360 GCF_001729375.1 Methanosarcina sp. A14
ATTCAAAACTATGGTCCATAAATTATACAAAACTATGGTCCATAAATATAACCGTAAATAAATAGTATATTATATCTGGCAAAGCTGCGTGTTATATGTGTGGTGAGGGATAAGTATGGAAAACTACGACATTATTATAATAGGTACGGGTTCTGCAATGAACTACATAAATCCTATTTTTGATTCAAACCCGAAAATGAGAGTTGCCGTTATCGACAAAGATGAACCAGGCGGGATCTGCCTTACCAGAGGGTGTATTCCTTCAAAAATCCTGCTTTATCCTGCCGAACTAATCCGGGAAATTGAAACTGCATCTATTTTTGGAATTAAGCTTGAAATAAAAGACATAGATTTCCTTGCCATTATGGAAAGAATGCGCAGGAAAATCGGAGAAGATATCGAGGCAATAAGGAAGAGTTTGACCGATGACCCGTATCTTGATTACTATCAAGAAAGTGCAGAGTTTATCTCACCTTACACCCTGAAAGTAGGTGAAAAAACCCTTCACTCTGAAATGATCTTTCTCTGTACCGGCTCAAAACCTTCAATTCCTCCCATTAAAGGCCTCGAAGAAGCAGGATACCTTACAAGTGATACTGTGCTTAAGCTCACGGAATGCCCAAAAAAGCTCGCCATCTTAGGAGGGAGTTTCATTGCAGCCGAATATGGGCATTTTTTTTCCGCTATGGGAGCCAGTGTCACAGTGATCGGAAGAAATTCCCAGTTTCTTCCACAGGAGGAACCCGAGATATCCAGACTTGCAAGTATGAAGATGTCGGAGTACATGCAGATAATTACAAACCACGAAGCTATAGAGGTTCGAAAAGAAGACAACGGGCAGAAAACGGTTGTTGCAAGGGATAGAAATTCTGGAAAGGAGGTAAAAGTCACTGTAGACGAAATCCTTGTGGCAACAGGAAGAGCCCCGAATACCGATATTCTCCATCCCGAAAAAGCCGGGATCAAAACAGATACCAAGGGCTGGATTCTGGTGAATGAGTTTCTTGAGACCTCACAACCGAATATCTGGGCGTTTGGAGACGCAAACGGAAAATACCTGCTAAAGCATGTAGCAAACTATGAGTCCGGAATAGTTTACCTTAATGCAATCCTGAAAGAAAAAGTAAAGGCAGACTATCATGCCGTACCCCACGCAGTATTTTCCTATCCTGAAATTGCCGGAGTAGGCATGAGAGAGCAAGAAGCCGTAGAAAAGTATGGAGAGGAAAGAATCCTCATAGGCCTCAAGTTTTTTGAAGATACTGCAAAAGGATCGGCTATGGGAATCAGAGATTATTTCGTAAAAGTGATTCTGGATTCGGAGGAAGAAAAAATCCTGGGAGCCCACATAATAGGCCCGCATGCTTCAGTCCTGATCCATCAGATAATTCCTCTCATGTATACGGAGTTAAGAAGTCCTGAACCAATAATGCGGGGTATGGATATTCACCCGTCCCTGAACGAAGTTGTAACCAGGGCCTTTTATTCGCGGCTGCCGCCTGAAAATTATCATCATTTCCTTAAACATATCGGGTTTGAGGACTGAAAAGATCTACCCAATGAATACTCAAAAGATCTACCAGATAAGGACTGAAAAGATCTACCAGATGAGAAATTAAAATCTTTACTTGTTTATAACTCAAAGTCTCTACACTTTCTTATTTCATACCTATTTTTTAATAAGGTCAAAAACCCACCTGCTGATGCCTGGAGCAACATTTCCTGTCCGCCTGTACAGCTCCACTTCAAGTCCCATTTTTTCATATTCATTGATCAGCCCAGGAATCTGAGATTCGGCTTTGAAAGTGTAGAAGTGAATATGCCCTTCCTTCCGAACAAGTTTTGTGATTTCAACAAGAAAATGATCCATTCCATATGGTGTAGGCACTATGGCTCTATCAAACCCGCTGCCCTGAACCTGAAGCTCTTTATTCGTTCCTTTGCCTGGACCTGAACAGGCGGGCAGGCCAGAAAAATCCTTATTTCCGGCTTTTTCACCGTTTTCGATTTTTTCGCCAGGTATTACTTTTTTGCAATTTCCACCACTTTCGCCATTTTGGGATTCTTTATGGGTTTTTGAATCAAGTATCTGGAAAATCTCCCCAGTCCGAAAAAGATTCTCAAAATCATCCTGAATTACGATTACTTGCCCTTCAAACCTGTTAATCCTGATATTTTCCCTCAGCCAGGCACAGGCGTCGGGATTTATTTCGAGAGCATAAACCTTTGCCCCTTTTCCTGCAGCAGGAAGTACAAAAGGGCCCACTCCGGCAAAAGGAATTATGATAATTTCTCCCGACTTAATATTTGAGGTTACCCGCCTTCTCTCAGAGTACAGCCGGGGATTAAAAAAGACTTTTTTGACATCCAGCTTGTAGGTATAGCCGTTTTCTCTGTGAATGGTCTCAGTCGTTTCCCCAAGCAGAAGCTCAAAATCCGCAACCCTGTGCTCTCCTCCGAGTTTGCTCACCTTATTAAGCACAGCCCGCGTATTGCCCCGCATGGAAAATAGCTTTGAAGCAATAGCTTCTTTATAAGCCGCAAGTTCCGGAGGAATCGAAATTACGGCCACATTCCCTATATAATCAAAACGTTTCGGAACCAGTTGAAGTAGGGGTTCTTCAACGATTCCCCTCATTGAATCACGCAAACTCACTCTATTTCGAAAACCCATTAAGGTACCTCTGGCTGTTTTTACATCGATACGCTAGTTGACTCTGGTTTTGAGCATTATGCTAGCTCTCAGAAGTGGTATTTTTTCCTATGTAGTTCAAAAGTATCATTCAAAAGCATCTTTGTCACCATCCATAGTATCAGTCAGTTATCGCTTTTCGCACTTCAGGCCCATCGATCGTACTACCAGATTTCTGCCTTCCAGGAGCCAACTCGATCACATTCTCATAGGCACCGTTGACAGCGATATCGAGTATTATGAGTCGCTATCTAACGGCAATTGGTCCCAAGCCAAGCCGGAAGAAACATTCTCGATTCTAGTTATCTGTTCTGACACGACTGCTACTAATTCCTACGACTGCTACTAATTATTCTTAAAGAGTCTGACGTTCTAGTCTCATCACTTCCAATTAGGTCTGCATTTGGAATCGGCTCATATAAGAACCTATATAAAGAATGATAAGATTTACACAATAGTATTTATAAAGCTATATAATGGAATTTATAAGCGTTGTACAATAGAATTATAAGTTGTGTTATATATAATAAGTAAGATATAAATTATAATTGAGTATAATACAATTCATAATTAGTGAGTTCATCCCAAAACTTGAAATTTGCTTCTTATACCTTGTATTTTGAATAATCAATCAATCAATCAATCAATCAATCTTATGATCATGAAAATAATTCTGAGAATTCCCAATGATTAAGAGTAAAGTGGCTTTTGGGATAGACTCAGTAATAGGACTTGTATGTTGCATTCATCTCTGAAAAATAAAATAATTATATGAGAATGATTATAGATAACTTCTCTAAAAATACTTTATTTCTGTTGAATTTCCGTAGAATTCTCCCAGAACTCGCAGAGATTGAGATAATATATTTTTAACATAAAAAATTTAACTGAAGAGATTCGCCCTCAGAGATCTTACAGAAGATATATTATAAAAAAGATTACATAGAAATATTATAAAAAAATATTACAGAAAAATATTGCAGAAAAATATTGCAGAAAAAATTCTGTTATTTAGCCTTTCCTTATTAAAAAAAACATTTCAGGTTCGCCCATGCAAAACATACTCTCAGTCCAATCTCTTACAAAGAAATTTGATGACTTTACGGCTGTAAAAGATATCAGTTTCAATGTTGAAACCGGTTCGATCTTTGCTTTTCTCGGGCCAAACGGGGCAGGTAAGTCCACAACTATCAAAATGCTCACAACTGTTTTGAAACCCACATCAGGAAAAATAAGCATTAATGGTTTCAATGCGCTTAAAGAGCAGGACAAAGCCCGTGCATCTTTCGGGATAGTTTTTCAGGACTCCAGCCTTGATGAAGAACTGACTGCTTACGAGAATATTGTTTACCATGCAGTCATCTATAAGGTACCTAAAAAAGAAAGGGACGAAAGAATCCGAAAAGCCCTTGAAATTGTCGGGCTCTGGAACAGGCGGGAAGATTATGTGAAAAACTATTCAGGCGGCATGAAGCGCAGGCTTGAGATTGCAAGGTCGCTTGTTCACTACCCTAAAATCCTTTTCCTTGACGAGCCCACTGTAGGCCTTGATCCCCAGACTCGAAATTCTATATGGGACCATATCAAAAAGTTGAACAAAGAAAGAAAGATGACAATTTTTCTGACCACGCATTACATGGAAGAAGCCGAAGCAGTTGCAGACCAGATTGCAATCATTGATCACGGAAAAATTATAGAATCCGGCACTGTTGAAGAAATAAAGAAACGGACAGAAACCGAATCCTTAGAAGAGGCTTTTCTGAAATTAACAGGCCGGGACATCAGAGATGATAGCGAGTCTGGGCACAGAGTACGAGCTATAAGGGGTATGAGAAGGAGGGCCAGGCATTGATCGAGGTAATTTATATCCTATGGCTCAGGCAGCTAAAACACTACTGGCGCTCAAAGTCCAGACTGCTGGGTTCTCTCGGACAGCCTCTACTCTTTCTGATTACATTTGGGTTCGGGTTCGGCCCAATGTATTCCAGGGCAAGTGGAGGAGCAAACTACCTGGATTTTCTTGCACCAGGAATCGTCTCAATGTCTATTCTGTTTACTGCTATCTTTTCGGGGCTTGAGGTTATCTGGGACAGACAATTCGGCTTTCTCAAAGAGACCATGGTAGCTCCGATCTCAAGGACAGAAATTATGATCGGAAAAACCCTTGGAGGCGCAACCATAGCCATGATCCAGGGTTTGATCGTGCTGGGCTTGACCTATCTACTTGGGTTTAGAGTTCCAGGTCTTGCAAGCCTTGCCGTCGGGCTGGTCTTCATGTCCTTAATAGCTATCTTCTTTACAGGTCTGGGCCTTGCCATAGCCTCAAAAATGAAAGATATGCAGGGTTTCCAGTTAATCATGAACTTCCTGATTATGCCTATCTTCTTCCTGTCCGGCGCCCTCTTCCCCCTCGAAAACCTGCCGCCAGCGATCTATTTCATAAGCAGGATCGATCCCCTTACCTATGGGGTAGACGGCTTAAGAGGAGCCATTGCCGGAATGAACGTGTTTGGTATCTATAATGACCTGGCAATAATAGGTTTGCTCTCGGCTCTTGTCTGCATGGTCGGAGCATTTTTGTTTTCAAAAATAGAGGCATAAAAACCTCCTTTTTTTAAGAATTTAAAGATTCAAGGCCCAAAATTCAGTATGAATTAAGGTATTTTAGAGATCACTAATGAGTATTAATGATATAAATTAAGGTATTTTTGAGATAATTAATGAGTGTCAATGATTATTATGTATCAGTGTTGTACTATTATATACCTTAAAATTATTATAGCTTTAAATCAGGCATCTGACTAACTGAGTTGGGAATTAATGGCTGCTCGAGATTTAAGGCAGATTTCCTGGACTGACATTTCCTTGGATTGATATAAAAAATGAGGCATTAAAGGTGCTGGATCTTATTGAATTTTTAGCCCTGGGTTCGTTTCTCGGCCTTGCTGCAGGAACATCCCCAGGTCCACTGCTTGCTGTGACCATTTCTGAAACTCTACAGTACGGCAAGTGGGAAGGAATAAAGGTTGCAGTGTCGCCTCTAATTACGGACCTGCCAATTGTTTTATCCGTATTGTATGTGCTGTCGCATCTGAAAAGTTATGACTTTATTATCGGAATCATTGCGTTTTTTGGGGCTTCATATCTCATATATTCAGGAATCGAATTACTGAAAATCAAAAAAGACAGTCTTGAATTAAATGTAGAAAAAGAGGATGCCCTTAAAAAAGGAGTTATTGTAAATTTTGGAAACCCGCATCCATACGTTTTCTGGTTTTCCATAGGTGGACCGATAATTTATAGGAGCCTGAACACTCATGTTTCAGCTACAGTTCTGTTTATATTAGGGTTTTATATCTTTCTTGTCGGGTCAAAGGTAGTCATCACACTAATTGTAGAAAAGTCAAAGTCCTTTATAAATAGTAAACACTACTTTTCTATTATCCGCGTTCTGGGAATTGCACAGATTATCTTCGGATTGACTTTTATTAAAATGGGCTTGAGTTCACTAAATATTATATGATTGGTCTGTTCACAGACGGAAAAGAATGTGACATTAAGAACGGAATACGAAAAAGTAAAGCAAGAAGAATATACCGTGTTATAAAAGAGATTGAAGAGAAAGAAAGACAAGCTAGAGAGGCTGCCAGGTAAGGTAAGGTAAGGTA
>NZ_LZPK01000048.1:0-19022 GCF_001729375.1 Methanosarcina sp. A14
ATTTCTGTTAGTTTTCTTATCTTTTATTAAGTAAGAGACGAATTGATTTTTCTGATTGCTGCAATTTGTACTATGTACATCATATCAATTTTTTAGATCATGTGGAATAGATACGAAGGAAGTTTATATGCAGAATTAGACGAGTTAGTATATATTGGCAAAAAAAATTTCTGAACTGCTATCAACAGTTAAAATAAACTGAAAAATATTTGTGAGCGGGCTGGAGAGTTTGGGGAATAGTTGGGGGAAATAGTTGGGGGATATTGTTTTGGGGTTATACTATGGAAAAAAGACCCGCTCACGCGACATGACTATTTATTCATCTTATAAATAGTTTTTCATTTCTATAGTCTCGTATTTATAAATTTTACTTGATGTTTATGGGTTTTTCTTTTAGCTAGAAATTCTACTTCCTGAAGTAAAAATCTATAATAACCATTGGATGGAGTTAAGGTCTAACCTATCCAAATCTCCTTTTCTTAATCATTTAATTATTAAATTTCTTTCTAAATGAGTTTCCAGAGTAGTTTCATGGCCAGATATCTCAATTTATTTTCTAGCATTGTACTATAGGAACCCACAATTTAAAGCCTTTGAATCGTTTCCATTAATATATATTTCTATTTTGATGAGAATAAGATGAGCGGGTTGGGGAGTATGAATTGGGGTGTTGAGTGTTGGGGTTATCATATAAAATAGAGACCCGCTCACAAGTTATTTCACGCTAATCTACTATAAATATATTTTGCTTCGCTTTTTTATACATTCAGAATTATCTCAATCTAGCATATAAATCATCTAATGTCAATGTTTAAAATGAATTATTCTTAATTTTCAGCTTTATATGTATATTTACATTTATGTTTAAAAATAAAGTATGGTAATTACTTTCTATATTAACTAGAACATATAATATAATAACAATTTGGTGTAATAATTATCCAGATCTCATTTTTACTAAAATGTGATCTATTATTGTAAATTTTTCTTATTTAGTATAGTAATATTATATAGCGCAATAGCAGTCTTATTTAATGCAATAAGGATTTATTTCAGTAAAAAATATTCTTATTTTGCGAAGTAACTAACTTTCAGATAGCCCTGAGTTTCTTTCCTAACAAAAGAGATATATATAACTAGTGACATTTTGGTGTTGCTCTTACAGCAATTCTAAAAAGGCAAACTGGGCTCGTGGTCTAGTCGGTTATGACATCGCCTTTACACGGCGGGGATCCTGAGTTCGAATCTCAGCGGGCCCATTCTTTTTATAATCTTCTCTTTTTAGATGTTTATAGATTTTTATTTTCTAATCTTTCAACTCTTACTTCAAGTTCAGATTTTAATCTGGTTGTACAACTATAAGTTCACATTTAATCTCTTTCTCAAGAGTAATTACATCCAAAAGTTTACCTTTATATTCTGTTGTTTCATTTCCATAATAATCTAAAAAATATTGACTACTGTATTAAGAAGTAGAATCATTCCCACCCAGGTTCTGTCCCAGAATAGCTTTGACTTTTACATAGCCCGTTTCATCAATTTTTGCATGATATATTATCATACCAACCAAAGTATTCTCTAGTTCACTCCGTTTGGTTATTGTTTGCATCCAATTGAATTTTGAAACTTTTGAATATATTCACTAATCATGAGTTTTCCGATAAATAAGGAATTTATTTTGGAATTAAAGCGCTAGTCGCTTCAGTATTTTGAAGAGTATGAGTGTATTATTTTATGCAACTTCTCAGTTTTGTTTTCTACGATTTTAGTATCTAATATACACTCTATGTTAACTCTAATTTTTATTTATAATGAGTAACTAAAAGCTATTTCCAATTTTTTCTGGCAATTTACCTTTTTCTCTAGTCGCAAAAGGGAACTTGTCCGTTTAAATCTTTTTTCTTTATAACTTGACATTATATATAGTACTGAAATTGTTATATAGAAAGGGGGACGATAAAGATTTAGAATCTTTGTTACCTACAAAAAGATATGCTTTAATATTTTTAAGGCGTAACTACCTACAAAGATTATTTAAAAACTACCGTGGGGGAGGAGTCAGTATTAAGAGAAGGAGCAGGACTGATATTGCAGTCGATATTTTAAGAGTAGCAATGAACGGGGCAAAGAAAACTCACATTGTATATGAGGTTAATTTGAACTTTAATATCGCCCAGAAATACCTTGAAATGTTGAAAGAAAAAGAGCTTATCAGACATGAAAATGGGCTTTTCATCACTACTGACAAAGGAAAAGTCTTTCAGGAAATGGCTAAGGAACTCAAGCTCTAAGCAATTTATTTCTTTTTTAATTTTTATTACACTTTCCCATCTTTTTCTTTTTTCGGATTTTCCAGTTTCACTATCCTACAATGTTTCACTATCCTACAATGTTTCACTATCCTACAATTATACTTGAAATCGCCTTTTTCCGTGTCAATCCCTTTTCTTGAGGTACTCTTATGTAAAACTCAGCCCAAAGATCAGGTGAGGATAAAATGCCTGGTGAGTAATTCAGAAATAACATTTCTAAATTATAATGCGTCCCCGTATAAATAAAAGCAGTTTGGAAACATATATACTATGGTGATTAAGGCACTTTTTTTAAACTGCACTCTGAAAAAATCTCCTCGAGTATCAAATACTCGCGCTCTTGTTGACAAGGCAGTAGCTATCTTTGGTGAACTTGGTGTTGAAAGTGAAGTGATAAGGATTGTGGATCATAAAGTGGCTTTTGGGATTTCCTCAGATGAAGGGGGAGGAGATGAATGGCCTTTGATCCTTGAGAAGATAAAAGCCTGTGATATTCTTGTTATAGCAACTCCCATCTGGTTTGGTGTTCTCTCATCTGTGGCAAAGATGGTAATTGAGAGGCTGGATGGTACTTATACGGAAGGAGATCCCGAAACCGGTCAGTATCCTCTTTATGGAAAGACTGCGGGAGTCATAGTTACCGGAAACGAGGATGGAGCACATGATGTCTGTTCAACTATACTTTTTAACCTTATTCATCTGGGATGCACTGTTCCCCCAAATGCAGACTGTTACTGGGTTGGTGATGCAGGGCCGGGTCCAAGTTACATAGAAGCTGGAGGAGATAGGCATCTCTATGCAAATCGGACAGCCAGATATATGGTACACAATCTGACATATTTTGCAAAGCTGCTCAAAGAAAACCCCATCCCTACCAATTTAAAGAAACTTGATGAAGAGGCAAAAAAGGTAAGCGACTGATGCTGACCTATCTGAGAGTTGCTGATCTTTTCACAAAGTCCTGGACACTTTTACTGCTGGAAACGGGGGGTATTATTTGACTGATAGTAAGACAACGATAAAATTGAAAGTTGCAGAAGCCGATCAACGGGATGTTGGAAAAGGCATTGTCCGAATAGGCGAAAGTTTCCGGGAAAAACTGGGTCTTAAGCCTTTCGACGTCGTGGAAATCAAAGGGGAAAAATCGACTTCAGCCCTTATCGGACGCCCGTACCCTAGTGATTCAGGACTTGAGATAATACGTATGGATGGGCTTATCCGCATTAATGCAAAAACCAGTGTAGGGGAATATGTGGATATCTGCAAAGCCGACTGGAAAGAAGCAAAAAGTGTAACTCTTGCGCCTGTATCCAGGGGCATGCAAATCTATGCTCCAAGCGAAACTCTTAAAGCCGTATTCATAAACCGTACGGTTTCAAAAGGGGATTTTATTTCTACCACAAGTTTGAAGAAATCAAGGGAAAGTGAGACTTTCGGCAAAGGAGGTATGTTCGAAGATTTCTTCCAGGACTTTTTCGACCAGGGCTTTGGGCCGTCTTTCGGGCTTGGAGAAATAAAATTGCAAGTAGTTTCTATTTCTCCGTCTGGAATAGTAAAGATTACAGACTTAACACAAGTTGAGCTTTTGCCTGAAGCGACCGAGGTAACCTCTGAACAGAATATCCCTACTGTTATGTATGAAGATCTAGGTGGGCTAAAAGAAGCCATTGGGAAAGTTAGGGAAATGATAGAATTGCCTTTGAAGCACCCTGAGCTTTTTGACAGGCTAGGAATTGATGCTCCAAAAGGGGTACTGCTCCATGGCCCGCCCGGAACGGGAAAGACTCTGCTTGCAAAAGCAGTTGCTAACGAATCCGATGCCTACTTTATTTCGATCAATGGTCCTGAGATTATGTCCAAATATTACGGCGAATCCGAAAGGGCGATAAGGGAAATTTTCGAGGACGCAGAAAAGAATGCTCCTGCAATTATCTTCCTGGATGAGATCGATTCCATTGCCCCTAAAAGAGCTGAGGTAACCGGAGAAGTGGAAAGAAGAGTAGTTGCTCAACTTCTCTCCCTTATGGATGGGCTTAAAGCCCGCAAGAATGTAATCGTTATAGGGTCAACCAACCGTCCCGAAGCCCTGGATGTAGCACTCCGCCGCCCGGGCAGATTTGACCGAGAAATTGAACTTAGAGTCCCGGATACTGATGGAAGGTTAGAAATTTTCCAGATCCATACCAGAGGAATGCCTCTTGCCGAAGACGTAAACCTCATGGATTTTGCTCAAATAACATACGGATTCGTAGGAGCTGATATTGCTGCCCTGTGCAGGGAGGCAGCTATGAGTGCCTTACGGAAGGTTTTACCTAAAATCAATCTTAATGAACCTGAAATCCCAGCTGAAATTCTGGATTCCCTCCAGGTAATAAGAGAAGATTTTGAAAATGCTCTCAAAGATGTCCAGCCTTCAGCAATAAGGGAAATCCTTATCGAAGTGCCAACTGTCAGCTGGGACGACGTCGGCGGTCTGGAAGAAGTAAAAAGGCTCCTGAAAGAGGTCGTAGAATGGCCTCTTAAGAATCCGGAATCTTACAGAGATATCGGGGTTGAAGCTCCTAAAGGGGTCCTTCTGTATGGCCCTCCGGGTACGGGAAAGACTCTGCTTGCAAAGGCGATAGCTCATGAATCGGATGCTAATTTTATCACAGCCAAGGGAAGTGATCTACTTTCCAAATGGTATGGAGAATCCGAAAAAAGGATAGCTGAGGTTTTTACACGGGCAAGGCAGGTTGCTCCATCTATTATTTTCCTGGACGAACTTGACTCACTTGCGCCTATTCGCGGGGCTTCTATAAGTGAGCCTCAGGTTACGGCAAGAATCCTTAATCAGCTTCTCTCCGAAATGGACGGACTTGAAGAGCTCAGGGCTGTAGTGGTAATTGGTGCAACCAATCGCCCGGACGTTATCGATCCTGCACTTATCCGACCAGGACGTTTTGATGAACTGATTCTTGTTCCTATTCCTGATGAGGGAGCTCGCAGGGAGATCTTCAAAGTCCATACCGAAAAAATGGCGCTTGCAGAGGGTATTGATATCGAAAAGCTCGTTTCTATGACTGATCAGTATACAGGTGCAGACATTGCAGCCATATGTAAAAAGGCAGGAAGGCTTGCTCTGCGTGAGGATCTTCACGCAAAAAATGTTAAGCAGAGACACTTCATTAAAGCAATAACAGAAACTGGACCTTCAGTCACTTCGGACACGATGAAATACTACGAAGCTATAAAAGGCGAACTCAGAATTAGGAAATCTAAAGAAATCGAGAACCCCTCCTATATTTAAGCAAAAAAAAGCTATAATCACAGGTTTGTCTTCTTTAAAGTACAGATTTACCTTATTTTAATTTTCCTGTTGATTTAGTCACTTCTTTTCCTGTTGATTTATTACCTTTTTGTTTCCTGCTCACATGTTGTTTTTTACTTATTTATTTTTCTTACAACTTTACTATTTTTTTATAATTTTAGTGTTTTTTACAAATCTTATAATTTTTTTAATACGATGTTTATCTCTGATCTTTAAACTGAGTATTTTTAATTTCTCTTTTTTTACCCAGTTCTGTATAGAGTTTCCCGAGAATAATTCTCTGAATTTAATATCACCTTTTTTTTAACTTCACAAATTATGTTAACCAATGATATTAAATATAATAATTACTATCGGTAATATACATGCAGCTTCCAACACCCGAAGATCTTAAAAAAAGAAGAAATGAACTCGGGCTTACCCAGAGCGATCTGGCTAAAAGGGCAGGAGTAAGTCAGCCCCTTATAGCTCGTATAGAATCGGGAGACGTAGATCCCAGGCTTTCGACTGTCAGGAAAATCCTTGACGCTTTTGAGGAAGTTGAAAAGGAACAGCAGATTATTATAATAGATCTGATGCATTCCCCTGTAATTCATGTTTCACCAAGTGATTCTGTGGAAGAAGTAGTAAACCTGATGCAGAAGTATGGTTTTTCACAGGTCCCTGTGCTTGATAGGGGCATTCCGGTTGGAAGTGTTTCCGAAGACATGATAGTGAAATTGATGGCCGAAAGTAAGAAAAAATCAATTTCCCAGTTGAAAGTTTCTGAGATAATGGGAGAGGCCTTCCCAACAGTGTCTCCAGGTATATCTATCTCAGTAGTGTCGCACATGCTGGAAGGAAACCCTGCCGTACTGGTATTAGAAAAAGGAGCAGTTATCGGCGTCGTGACGAAACATGATGTAATGACGCTTCTCCAGGGTTAATTAGCAAAATCCGTTCTCCCTATAGAGCGGTATTCGGAATCAGGGTTTGAAAAGCACATCAATTATATACTAGAATCCAATTAAACCTGATCTCTAAATCGGAATAATGCTTAATCATGCAAAGTAACTCATTTAATGAGTCCTGTGACAAATTCCCGGAATAAAATACGGCGGGGCCTTTTAAGCATACCGTATCACAATGATATTACTCTGAATTATTTCAAATTTGCAGTATTTTAATACTGTAGGTTAATACAACTTCTTAAACAGATAAAAACGGAAGTATTAAAACCACTTTATAAATAAAATATTTAATTATATTAAATCAAAAAATAAATTGGATTAGATTTAAGGATAAATATTAAATTAAATCAAAAATAAACTCGGATTAAATTAAATCAAAAATTAAAATCTAATTATATTCCAAATTAAATTTTTAAAAATGTGGAGCATAATATATGGATCTGGAAGATACCCTTCTCATGATGCCTGGCCCCGTAACTGTTACACCCAGAGTCCTTAGAGCTATGTCAAAACCGATGATCAACCATCGAAGTGCGGAATTTGCCGGAATTTATACTGATTGCAGGGAAATCCTTTCCAGCATTTTCCAGACAAAGAATGATATTTTCGTGCTCAGTGGCTCTGGAACGGCAGGAATGGAAGCTGCTGTCGGTTCTTCGGTTGGAAGCGGAGACAAAGTTGTTGCCATAGAAAATGGAAAGTTTGGAGAGCGGTTTAAAGACATTGCAGCTATCTATGGAGAAGTTGTTCCAGTTGTATTCGAATGGGGTCAGCCGGTTAACCTTGAGGTTGTCAAGGAAAAACTCGAAGAAGGGGCAAAAGCCATCACTCTTGTCCACAACGAGACATCTGCAGGCATTCTCAACCCTGCAGCAGAAATTGGCAAACTTGCTAAAAAGCATGATGCCCTCTTTATTATGGACGGTGTGACTTCCCTTGGAGGAGATGATGTAAAGGTTGATGAGTGGGGAGTTGACATTGCAGTTGTAGGCTCACAGAAGTGTCTTGCAGCTCCTCCTGGACTTTCAGTTGTTTCCGTAAGTGAAAAGGCTTTTGAGGTTATGAAGGATGTAACTAAAAGGCCATACTATAACGACCTACTTGCATATAAAAAGAGTGGAGATAAGCCCAAAGCAGAAACACCTTACACTCCTGCAATTCCTCTCTTCTATGCGCTTCAGGAGGCTCTGCACATCGTAAAGGAGGAAGGAATGGAGGCAAGGATTAAGAGACACAGAGTCCTTTCTGAAGCCATAAGGGCAGCAGTTGCCGAACTGAACATTGAGATGTTCCCGCAGCTTAACGAATACAGCCATTACTCTAACACTGTCTCTGCTATGAAGGCTCCCACAGATGTTACTGGTGAGGATATAAAGAGTGATATGAAGGCAAGAGGCGTAATTATTGCAGGCGGGCAGGAACGTCTTAAAAACAAGATTTTCAGAATAGGCTGCATGGGTAATGTGACCGGAAGGGATGTGCTTTCAACCATCCAGCAGCTGGAAATTGTGTTGAATAAGCATGGCTACATTGATCGCCTGGGAGCAGGTGTAGAAGCTGCAAACAGGGTTCTTGACAGAGCCTGAAAAGGATAAAGTTATAGACTTAGATACAGGTAGAACAATATCTACCAGATCTTTTCAGGAAAATCCTGAAAAGATTTTAACCGAAATTTCGATTGGATTTATATGCCCACAATAGGAATTGCAGATACTACGTTCGCACGCTATAATATGGGGCGTGCGGCAATTGATGAGATACAAAAAAACGTATCTGTAAAAATCAAAAGAGTAACCGTGCCAGGGATAAAGGACCTTCCGGTCGCAGCCAAAAAACTTATTGAAGAAGAAGGGTGCGATATCGTTATGGCGCTTGGCATGCCTGGAGCTAAAGAACAGGATAAAATTTGTGCTCATGAAGCTTCTCAGGGCATTATTATGGCCCAGCTCATGACCAACACCCATATTATCGAGGTCTTTGTCCATGAAAATGAAGGAAAGGACGAAAAGGAACTTGCTTTCCTTATGGACAGAAGGACTCGAGAGCACGCTTTAAACGTAATCAAACTGCTCTTCAAGCCTGAAAAGTTAATTCGAGAAGCCGGTACCGGCCAAAGGCAAGGCTTTGAAGACGCAGGTCCATTAAGAACATGAATCAATTTATGTAAAAACAAGACTGGAGATCTTATCAGATGACTATCAGCCTAGGATTTGTTGTAGCTGAATTTAACAGGGATCTGACCTATCAGATGGAACTGCTTGGAAGAGAACACGCGGAGTTCCTGGGGGCAACAGTTAAAGAGACTATTCTTGTCCCAGGGGCCTTTGACATGCCGCTTGCGATCAAGAAGCTTTGCCAAAGGGATGACATTGATGCCGTGGTTACTATAGGATCTGTAATTGAAGGCGATACTGACCATGACCAGGTGGTTATGCAGCACGCGGCACGGAAAATCATGGATCTTTCTCTTGAGTTCAATAAGCCTGTAACTCTCGGAATTTCTGGCCCAGGCATGACCCGCATGGCGGCTCATGAACGTGTGGACTATGCAAAGCGGGCCGTTGAAGCTGCAGTAAAGCTGGTGCGGCGGCTGTGAATGTTATAATAACTATATTAGTAAATGTAATACCAGGACCATTCCTATGTCATCCGCAAGGCTCAAGCGTGTAGAAGAATCCGCAACGATAAGGATCTCCAATATTGCGACTAGAATGATTAAAGAGGGTACAGACGTAATCAATTTCAGCCTTGGTGAACCTGATTTCAATACCCCTAAGAATATCTGCGATGCTGCGGCAAAGGCTATGTATGAGGGAAAAACCCACTATGCTCCTTCTGGAGGTATTCCTGAACTAAGGGCAGCTATTGCCGAAAAATTGAGGACGGAAAACAACCTCGATGTAACCGAGGCAGGTGTACTTGTCACCCCCGGAGCGAAACAGGGAATTTTTGAGGTAATGATGAGCGTTCTCGATGATGGGAACCAGGCTCTCCTGTTTAACCCTGCATGGGTAACTTATGATGCATGCATACGTTTTGCGGGGGCGGAAACAGTCTGGGTTCCAACAGTTCCTGAAAAAGGTTTCATTCCTGACAATTTTGAAGAGTACATCACTGATAAAACCAAGCTCATTGTTGTCAATAGTCCGGGAAATCCAACAGGTGGGGTCTTTGGAAAAAAGACTTTGCAATGTATCGCGGATCTTGCAATTGACCATGACCTCATAGTGGTTTCGGATGAGATTTATGAGAAAATTATCTATGACAGGGAACATATCAGCATTGGCAGCCTCGATGGAATGCAGGAAAGAACTATCACCGTAAATGGTTTTTCTAAGGCATATGCCATGACAGGCTGGAGACTCGGCTACCTGACTGCTCCTCCTGAAATTCTCAAACTTCTACTTAAAATTCAGTCTCATTCGGTAAGCAGTGCGACTACGTTTGTTCAGTACGGTGGACTTGAAGCCCTTCAGGGCCCTCAGGACAGCGTTAAAGCAATGGTTGACCGTTTCAAAGTACGCCGTGATGTCCTTATCGACGGTCTGAACAAAATGGGGTTTGAATGTAAAAAGCCTGATGGAGCTTTCTATGCTTTTGCTAATGTCAGCGAGTATGGAAACGGGACTCAGGTTGCAGAACGGCTCCTGAAAGAAGCTCAGGTTGCAGTTACGCCTGGAATTGCTTTTGGTTCATCTGGCGAGGATTTCGTAAGGATTTCCTATGCAACATCGATTGACCGAATCAGGGAAGCTCTTGAAAGACTTGAAAAGGTGTTTTTCTAAATTAAATTCAGTCAATTATTTTTCTTAATAAAAGTATGAGTAAATAACAGGCATCAATCAAATCGGGAAACGGTAGGGGCAAATTTACCCATACCGTTTAAGTACTTCTTTTATGATTGCACCTGTACTACAAAGTGGGCATTCTTTTGAAAGTGGAATCCTTACCACATTTGCAGGAAGCCCTCTTTTAGCAAGTTCTTCTTCCAGATTTTCGGCGTTAAAACGCTGGTCGTAACCCAAGGCAATTATGTCCGGCCTGATATGCTTCAGGGGTTCAAACATATCTTTTTCGCTGCCTAAAAGCGCTTTATCTACTATCCCGAGCGCACTTACCATCTCCAGCCGCTGCTCTTCGGGCACAATTGGTTTTGGCTTATGAGTCACATTTGAGTCTCTAGCAACAATAACGAAAAGCTCATCTCCTAGAGCTCGGGCCTGGGTCAGAAAATAAATATGTCCGGGGTGTAGAAGGTCAAAAGTCCCGGTAGCAAGTATACGTGTCAACAGATCACCTGGCCTCGGGTATATCTTCTTAGCATAAGAAACTTACTGAAATTAACCTTCTGGAGTATGAGAAAAGCTCTTGATTATTCAAAATGTTTCCACATGAACTGTTATATCTATTTATAGTTTGACTCTATGGTATGAGAATTTTCAAATTATCGTAAGTAATATATATAGCCCATAATTATGAATATTATTTATTGAATTAAGGGCATAAACCTGAAAACCTGAAACTAAATCAAATTCAGGCACAGCTTTTCACGTTTTCAGGCAGAGCTGTTACCTTTAACATTATCATAAATAATATATAATTATAATAAATATTACTATTCATAAAATTTACAAAAAGAGGAGACCCCCAATGGTTAAAAAATCAGTTCATGAGATTAATAGAAAAATTGAAGATGGAAGCGTCAATGTAGTGACAGCCGAGGAAATGGTCACAATTGTTGAGGAGCTTGGCGCTGAAGGGGCTGCAAAGGAAGTAGATGTAGTTACTACAGGCACATTCGGAGCTATGTGTTCATCCGGCTTGATGCTTAACCTGGGACATTCCGAGCCTCCCATAAAAATCCAGAAGATCTGGTTCAACAATGTAGAAGCATACAGTGGACTGGCAGCCGTAGACGCTTACCTGGGGGCTGCCCAGATCTCAGATACACGGGGAATTCAGTATGGTGGAGCTCATGTTATTGAAGATCTTCTCAGGGGCAAAGAGGTCGATGTTCATGCGACTTCGTATGGGACGGATTGTTATCCAAGGAAAGTACTTGATACGATAATTTCTCTTGAGGACCTTAATGAAGCCATGCTTCTTAACCCAAGGAACGCCTACCAGAAATATGCAGCAGCAACTAACAGTTCTAAAAGGACTCTGCATACTTATATGGGTGAGCTTCTGCCCAATTTCGGAAATGTAACCTATTCGGGGGCAGGAGTCCTCTCTCCTCTCTCAAATGACCCAAGCTATGAAACTATAGGCATGGGAACAAGGATTTTCATGGGAGGAGCCCAGGGCTATGTTATAGGGAATGGAACCCAGCATTCTCCTTCTTCCGGTTTTGGAACTCTCATGCTTAAAGGTAACCTGAAAGAGATGAACCCTGACTATTTGAGAGCTGCTTCCTTTACCGGATACGGAGCTACTCTTTACATGGGAGTTGGAATTCCTATCCCTATCCTCAACGAAAAACTCGCTGCTGCTACTGCAGTTCGTGATGAGGATATTGTAACCACCATTGAGGACTATGCTGTGGGAAGCAGGGACAAGCCGGTTATCAGAAAGGTAAATTATGCTGAACTCCGGTCAGGTTCGGTGCAGATTGACGGAAAAGACGTGCCCACATCTTCCCTTTCCAGTTTCAAGAACGCGAGAAAGATCGCAAACGAGTTAAAGTCGTGGGTTAAGCATGGGAAATTCTTTGTCACCATGCCCGTGGAAAGACTGTGTACCGAAGGAGTTGCCAAACCCATGAAAGAGACTCAGGTCGTACCTCTCGTAAAAGATGTGATGTCCAGTTTTGTTGTGACCATCAAAAGAGATCAAACTGTCCAGGACGCTGCAAAGAAAATCTGGGAGAACTCTTTCAACCATCTGACTGTGATTTCTGATGGTGGGGAATTGGTTGGGATCCTGACTGCTTGGGATGTCTCGAAGGCTGTTGCAGAGAATTGCTTTGATTCGGTGGAGAATGTTATGACGAAAAAGGTGCTGACCTGCGCTCCGAACGAGCCTGTAGATCTTGCAGCCAGGCGGCTGGACCGTTACGGGGTATCTGCAATGCCGGTGATCGATGCTCAAAGGCGGGTTCTTGGAATAATAACGAGTGACAATATCAGCAAACTCATTGCAAGGAGGTACTGAGCGTGAAAATCAAGATCACCATTCCTACTGAAAGAATCCATAACCCTATCATTTCCGAGTCCATAGTCGAAACCGGAATCCTGATTAATATAATGGTTGCAAATATCGACTCAACCTATGGGGAATTAATAGCTGACGTGAATGACCTCAAGTTCGATAAAATCAAAAATGCCCTGGAATCGAGAGGAGCTATAGTTTCCATTCTGGACAGACCTATTCATAGGGATGAGGAAGAATGTATCGATTGTGGAGCCTGTATTTCGGTCTGCCCTATGAATGTGTATTCTTTTGACGACTCCTGGAATGTCCTGGTAGATGAAAAGAAATGCATCCAGTGCGGCGTGTGCATTAAGATGTGTCCTCATGGAGCTTTGAAACTGGGAGAATGAAGAAAGAGAGGATCGAATCACGAAATCTTTCCCTCACTCTTTTATTTTTCTTCTGGCTTTTCCGGTTTTCCTCTTTTTTCCTTATTACATCGGGAGCGCAGAGGGTCACGAATATCCCTGACTTTTCACATGCTGTCCTACAATTACTACTGAGCTCATCCCAAAACTTAATTATGTCCATGGTTTTCAAATTCTGGATGATCTATCAAGTTCCGATCATGAAAATGGTTAAAGCTTTTTATTGATTTGAATCTAAAATTGATTTTGGATGAGCTGATACTAAAGAATCAAGCCATATGTTAACCAGCTTTATGTTAACCATCTTTGGTCTTATATATGGGTATACTCAAAAAACATTATGAAAACTTTTATACTAAATTATAATTATTTATATATGTAGCTTTCTTAAATAAGCACAACTGATTCCTATGACGGTTAAATTAGAAAGTTACTATATTTATTCTCAAATATAATTTTAAATAACTCTATATATGGGGCAATAAACTAATGGAAAGTTTAAACAAAATTTGTGCGATGGCAGACTGGGATGATCCGGAACTGTTGGAGATGATGAAGGATGTACTCAATCTTGACATCGGAAAGTACCCTGAGCTTCTAGAGACTCGGCACCGGAAGCACTGGGAGTGGGCCATCGGAATGTTGGCAATGAAGAAGGCTGGTAAGATGGATAATAATTGCAACTTCTTGGGAATAGGAAGTGGCAGTGAAGCACCCGTTTTTTACCTAACTAACCATGCAAAATACGTCTTTAGTACAGACTTGTACACTATCACTTCCAGAAGGTGGAAGGAAGCAAACACAGATATGTTGACAAACCCAGAACGATTTGCTCCGAGTCAATTTAATCGCAAACGGCTTGGCGTACAAATTATGAGCGGCACCAATATTCATTTTGATGACAATACTTTCGATGCAGTTTTCAGCTATTCTTCGATAGAGCACTTTGGTGGGAAAGATGCGGCTGCAAAATCTATGAAAGAGATCGAGCGAGTGTTGAAGCCTGGAGGCGTTGCCAGTATTGCGACCGAGATCTTCGTCTGCCCTGAATCGAGAGAATTGTATAGGGAGCGTAAGATTCATTGCCAATTTCCTCTCCGTCTATTTAGGCGCTACAGTATATTTTCGGAAATGTTTACACATGAGGAGTTGGAACAATATCTTTTAGCATCAACGAATATGAAGCCTCTTTGGCCCATCGACTACAGTGTGGAAAAGAGTGATCTAGAAAGGGCTGTAAACTATCCAAATTCCAAAACTGATAAGGTACATATTTTCCTTAATTTGAAGGGCATTCTCTGGGGGTCCATTCATATAGCTCTGGTTAAATAATAGAATGCATAATAAGCAAAAAATCAGAAAAGAAATATTTTCATTTATCCGTTATCGCTTTTTCTCTACTTTTTTCTTTCTTTTCCTTATTATCAGTTTCCTTTCTATTTCTCACGTCTCAGTATTTTTGTTCCCTTTGATTATATACGAGATTTATTTATGGATACTGATTTCTATTTTGAAACTCCCGTTATTTATACATTGAAACAAATAATTACAATGTATCCTACAGAAAACCGGATAGACATTAAAGGAGGAAGTATCATAACTGAGTATTAGCAGTTTATCAGGCAACTTCTCAACGATTTCCGCGCTGGTCTATGGTCCCGGTTCTTTATTCAATTCTGGGGGCAAAGTAATCCGGAACTTATCTTTACGAAAAGAAATAGAAAATTACAAAATAACCCTTGGTCTTTGGCAGTATGCCGATTTTTCTGTAAAATCATAAATTTCAAACCGTTATTGAATAAAATACTCAATATAGGGAGATCAATTTTCCCCATAATACACAAAAATTTGACTTCAAATTTACAGCAAATTTGCAACACTGCCCAGTCTTATAAATCGGAGTAAGTTATGAAGATCCTCGTACTCTACTCAGGCGAACTTGGAAAAAAAGTTATCCAGAACCTTATAAATCCTGGAAATTTCTGCGTGTCCTGCGGAGAACTCTGTAACCACTGCAGGCAGGCCAGGAAGTCATATGCGAACCTGATTGTAGGAATCCATGAATTTCCTCAAGACCTGCCCACGTTTATAGAAGAGCCCGAGCAGTACATGCCTCAAAAACTTCCGGAATGTGATCTGATACTTGCTATTGGTATCCACCCAGACCTTCTTACAGCTCTTCCGGACGTTGTGAAGAAAACGAAGGCAAAAGCCGTGATCGCACCTGCTGAAGACTCAAAGAAAACTCCTGCAGGGGTTCTTGAACAGCTTAAAAAAGAGCTTGAAGCTATTGGAGTTGAGTTTGAAGGTCCAAAGCCTTTCTGCGCTCTTGAAAAAACCGGTAAACCTGTCATAGACGCGTTTGTTGACCTTGGTTTTGGGAAGCCTGTACTCAGAATTGAGATGAGCCCTGATGGGAAGATGTTTATCGGAGCAGGCGTTCTCAGGGATGCCCCTTGCGGTTCCACCTGGTTTGTGGCAAAAAAGCTCGGCTGGACTGATACTGTCGAATATAAGGAGACTATCTCAGGTGCTCATCACTCGTATCCCTGTACCGCCAGCATGGACAAAGACCCTCAGCTTGGGGACACTATCCTTCACAAGGCCGGGTATATCATTAGGGAAGCTGTTGAAGACGCAATGGAATGTGCAAAAAAGGAAAAAGCCCGATTGTCCGCAGTTTGCGGGGATGAAATCTCAAGTTCTAGCTTCTGAAAAGTGCTATCTGTAAATCTTCCTATAAATATTCTTATTAAAAAACCAAAATTAAAAAACTAAAATTAAAAAACCAAAATTAAAAAACCAAAATTAAAAAACCAAAATTCATTAATCTGAATCCAACAAGAAAATAAGCATGAACTATCGCGTTTTGGCAAAATTAAGTCAACAATCGAATACTGACAAGCATTAAGGGATTTGGGTTTAAATCCCGGGAAGTTAAAACTTCCTTATCCCTTTAATGCATTTAATTATAATAAGTTCACCTACTGGAGAAGTACCTGAATAGTACTTTAGCAGGTGGGACATTTGAGTTTCAGCGTAGCGGTTGCACAGTCGGTTTTTCCATCTTTACCTTTTATCTTGTATGTGAAAGTGTCCGTGCAAGTACAACATTTTTTGGAGCAACATGTTGATGATGCTTTATAGCAGAATTTACCGTCACTATAAACTGTCACTTTTCCGCCCAGTTTGGTCTTGTAAGTTCCGGTAGTTGTAACTTTAAGGTTGCATCCTTTATCATTCTTAAGTAAAGTATCATATTTAAAGCAATAAGCAGTATTTGGACATGTTTTAAGACTAATACTATAACTATCATTTATTGCATCGGTTTTTGTATTACAACTGTTTTTATAACTGTTACTGCATGCAGCTCCTGTCATTGACAGGACAAAAAAGACTAATGTGAAAATACAGATTGTCTTAAGCATAGTTTTTCGCATTACTTTTCCTCCGTATTTTATCCCGTTATATTTTATATTCTCAGGTGCGATTTCTTTTAATCCGAGAACACCTATAATCGAAACTCACTGGGAAATATTATCATATAAACATACTTATTTTTTTAGCCTTAAATAAAAATAGAAAAATGAATTTAAAACTTGATAATACTTTATCTGGAAAATTAAAAGAACATAAAACTATTAATAACTATAACTGCATATAATGCACCTTAGAATAAAAATATAAGGTACTTGACAAGTTTATGTTATATAATCTCTTTTATTAAATCCACGTGTGGAAAAATCTTAATCTGTAGAAGTTTTTTTTGTTAACAGCGAGATATTGGAGTCTTTTATTCATTTAAAATGGTGAATTTGTTTTATTTATTTAAAAGAAGGCATATTATTTGTACATACAGTTCTACTTTTTTCTTCGGTATTTTTTTGAATTCCAAAGTTCCACATTTATTCGCCCTCGCAAATTACTGTATATAGGGTTACATTTTCGTTATTTGCTCACTTAGTTTATCTGCTTACTATTGAACTGAAAAGTTGATAGGAAAATCTTTAATGGATTACGGTAGAGTTTGATCATAATGCCTAATGTACTTGATTTTATTCTTCAAAGGCGTAGAATCTTCTCAAGTGCATTATTTTCGCCAGGTTGATCTGCCAAGGGTCGGAAGTATGTGAATGTTTATATTCATATATGCCTATGGCTTGAACATTTATGTATTCAGGGCATATCTGTTAATTATATGAAGTATGTATAATATTATAAAATAGAAAAGCTTGTTTTCAGTTTCAATTTAAGAGGTGAACCATGAAGCCAAAGATTGATTCCACGAGTTTTGGTTCTATTACTGTAAATGGAGAGACTTTTAAATATGACATACTTATTCGCCTCAATGGACAGGTAGAAAAAAGAGAGAAAGGACTGTCAAAGGAGCTATATGGAACTTCCCATAAAATCTCGCTTGAGGAAGCAAAGCACATTTATGAGGAAGGGACAGAAAAAATCCTTATAGGAACCGGGCAGACAGGTTTTGTTAAACTATCTGAGGAAGCTGAAAATTTTTTTACCGAAAAAAAGTGTGGAGTAGAACTCTTTCCGACACCATGGGCAATTGAACGCTGGAACGAGCTTGAAGGCAGGATCACTGCCATGTTCCATATAACATGTTAAGTCCATATAGCTGTTAAGTCCATATAACTTGTTCAAGTGTAAAAAGAGATATGGCGGTCAAGAAGTATAGATAGTTTTTCAAAAGAGGGATTGGTTATGCTTAATATAATCCTTCCACATCGCGCCCCTCTTCAAGTACAATTTTTTCTTCCAGCGCTGTCATATCCGGTTCCGTTATGTGTTTCCCACTTTCTTTTGGTTTAATTTCTTTTGGTTTAATTTCTTTTATATTTATATCCATCTGGGGGAACGGAATCTCAATTCCTTCTTTCGTATAAGCGTCAAATATTCCTGCAACAAGGTCATTCTTTACGGTTACCATTTCTCCTGTTTTTGCCCATGCCCTGAGCTGCAAATTTATCGAGGAATTGGCAAGTTCGGTAGTTACGACTGCGGGTTCGGGTTCCTTAAGGACAAGGGGGTGTGTTTTCATTAGATTGAGTGCTATCTCTGTAGCTTTTTCAAGGCTTGAGGAGTAACTTATTCCTACATTAACCGACACTCTTCTTGTAGGCATTCGTGTCATATTAACAATAGAACTTCCCCATACAAGCTTATTCGGGATTGTTATGAGCTGGTTGTCAAGAGTCAGGAGCTCGGTTGACATGAGCCCTACAGATCTCACTTTTCCTGTCTGTTCGTTCACGGTTACAATTTCTCCCGTATCAATAGGCCTGATTGCGGCAACACATACTCCAGCAGTCAGGTTCGTAAAGGTATCCTGCAGGCCAAGTCCGAGAACAATGCCTATTGCTGCAGAAACTCCTACTATATAGCTATCCACGTCAAAATTCAGACTCTTCAAGAAAATAAGAATGACAATTACATAAAGGAGGATACTTAAAAAATGGGTGAGAAATTGAACAGTAAGGTCCGGAATCTTTGTTTTCTGTATTCCTCTTCTGAAAATACGAATAATATACTTTGATAAAACAAACCCCATGACGAGCACTATTGCTGCAAAAATCAGCCTGGATACCGTGATCTCTGTATATGGAATTACCTGCTTCATTACTGTCTCAAAGCTCATTTTTACCTTCCTTCTTATCTTCGTGGAGAAGCAAAGATTCTCATGTAGCTTATCAGTATAACTTATTAACAGCACAACTTATTAAAAATATATCTTGTAACTAATAGAACTTATTAAAAGTAGAACTTATTAAAAGTAGAACTTATTAAAAGTAGAACTTATTAAAAGTAGAACTTATTAAAAATATATCTTGTAAATAATAGAACTTATTAAAAGTATAACTTATAAAGAATA
>NZ_LZPK01000049.1:0-9167 GCF_001729375.1 Methanosarcina sp. A14
TCTAATTTGAGAGCCTCTGAAGGAGCTAACCTTGAAAGAGCTTACCTTTGTGGAGCAGATCTAACAGGAACTAACCTTAATGGGGCTAATATTAAAGGAGCTAACTTTAAAGGGGCTAACCTTGAAGGAGCTGATTTTACAGAGGTTGACTTTGAAGAGGATAATATCGATGATTCATTATTCCCTGAGCTTTTCAATAAACATAACTTAACCATCGACCAACTTTCTAACATAAAATCGCTTTATGGAGCAAAAAACTTGAATCATGAACTCGAAACACTAAGAAAGAATCGCCCTGAACTTTTTGAAGAGACAGATGACCATAAATGGTATAGAGAAAACTTTATTCAGTTTAAATCATAATAGCCGTCGTAATCTAATGTTCTGTTTTATACAGTTGTATATTAAATTATACTTATTTCCCAATTCTACTGTGTAAGTCCTATGGAAACTGTTACCAAAAATGTCACCAGGTTTTTTCTCAATGACTTTTTACTGTTTTCCTATATTAAGCTCTGGATATGAACAGCCTGTTTCTGCGTAACTTCACTAATCTATGTGATCTGGTAATCCTGTGCAGCTGCAAAGTTTCTATATTATGTAGTACACAGTTGTTTTCGTAAAACTACATTATTTTCGCTTAAGTAGAGTTATAATTGAGAATTATTGATTGAGATAAAAGGAAAAATACCGTAAGTTTAGGCAAAAACCATTGCCTTAAAACGATATAAAGCCCAATATACTGATATTTAATATCATTGAATTGCTGTAATTAATACTACTCACATAACCAAATAAAACAATAAAAAGGAATTTATCATGGATATTACAATTCGCAATGAAAAAGTAGAGGACTTCAATCAAGTAGAAAACTTAACGAGAGAAGCATTTTGGAATCTCTATGTACCTGGCTGTAATGAACATTATTTAGTACATATTATGAGAGATCATCCTGATTTTATTAAGAAACTTGATTTTGTTGCAGAATATAATGGTGAAATAATTGGCAACATTATGTACACCAAAGCCTGGTTGTATTCGGAAGATGGAATTAAGATGGAAATTGCGAGTTTTGGCCCCATAAGTGTATTACCAAAATATCAGCGGAAAGGTGTAGGCAGTGCATTAATTCACCACACAATTGATATTGCTAAAAACGATGGAATAAATATAATTGTTATATTCGGCGATCCCCATAACTATTGCAAGCACGGCTTTAAAAGCAGCAAAGATTTCAATATTAGTGATCTGAATGGTGAATACCCTTACGGCATGCTCGCTTTGGAATTAAAAGAAGGAGCTGTTAAAGGGCATAACTGGAAGTATAAATATAGTCCAGTATTGGAAATTAATGAAATTGATGCAGAAGAATATGACAAAAAATTTGAACATAAAGAAAAAGGATACAACCCTTCCCAGGAAATATTCTCAATTTCAATCAGATCATACCTAAAGTAATATTCATCTAACAATCGATTAGTCATCTAACAATCGATTAGTCATCTAACAATCGATTCTCCATCAAATGCAAAAAATATTAATTTGAAGTTAAAACGGTTGCGGTTTAAACGGTTGTAGTTAAAATGGTTGTGGTTAAAACAGTTGTGGTACAAAAAATATTGTAACATCACAACTTTATATTACGCTTAGTTTAAAAAATTTAAAAATAATTTGTAATATAATATACTCTGTATATTATTGACATTAGTCGTAACCTGATGGTTGTAGTAAGTGGAATAGAGCCCAATTCCATTGGTTTTACAAACTTACATGTCCATGTTGAGCCTGTCCAGGTCCAACCGGAAGAAGTCTGATGAGTTTCAGGATCTCTAAAATCGACATTAGAAAAACTCGTTTGATATGCATCCCCCTTTTCGTTATTGTAAAAAGTATTATTAGTTACAGAAAGGTTTGCTCCTACAAGATCAGCGATCGCGTATCCTGTTCCCGTCTGATAAATTGCAGTATGTTGAACTGTAGTTGTAAAAATATTGTCTTTTATTAGTGTACCTTGCCCTCCAGCTTGATTTCTAAAGGCGTTATTTTTTACCCCATCAAAAACATTGTTATAAATCTGAGTGCCCTGGAATCCATCATTGACTATGCCTCCTGTAGATGGAATATTATAACTCTGTCCTATTTCATAGAACAAATTGTGATGGATCAGAACCTTCTGAGTGTTTGAGACTCCTGCATCATAGGCAACTAACCAGACACCTTTTCCCCATGTTCTATTAAGGACATTATTATAGATTTCTACATTACTTACAGTGCCTTTGGAATCTTCGATCTGGATGCCAGGATCACCACCGCCAGCATCCAATTGTGCATCTATAACATTGTCATGGAATCTGACATTTGCAGAGTTCCAGATCCTGAGACCACTGTTTGTTCTTGTAGTTATTCGATTATTGAAGCATTCAATGTACTGACTCTCAATGCCAAAGAAACCTTCATGTCCGAGTCTGTAAACAAGATTATTATAAAATTCGATGTTTTTACTTCTTTTAATTCTCAGGCCATCTCCCAGACCATCGTGAAAAGTGCAGTTATACACCTGTACATTATCACAATCGATCATATAGATGCAGTTATAATATCCTGCGCCATGCGGAGTTTCGGAATTTCCGTTACTGTTTGCATTAATTTCTACATTTTGAATTGTGACATTTTGAACACCATTTCCTGAGATTAAAGGTTTCCATGCAGGCCATCCGGCGTGATCCGGAATTGTAATTACAGTTCCGGGTTCACCTTCCAGAATAGTGTTCGATTGAAGAATTATTGAGTCTGTCAAAGTATAATTCCCAGCAGGAAGGTGAATTATACCTCCCTGCTGAAGCTCCTGGTTAATATCAGTTTGGTTTGCTGCTCCAGCTATGGGTGACAGTAACATAAATAGAATGATAGATAAGATGACAACGGGAAATGTTTTCATTTTTTAGATTCCTAAGATATGCTGTGAGATGCGTAGACAAACCAAGGAAGTAATTCAACAATGAATTATAGTAACTACAAATTCTTATAGTAATTATTTAAACAATTCCATATGTTGATTGACAAATTATGTGCAATGTTAATTAAAAAATTAAATATGATGCTGATTAGCAAATTAACATGTATTTTCGGTTGTGGTGAAAAAATATCACCTGGTAGTTCCATCTTCGACTTCATTACCTTTTATCGGAATCACGAAAGCAAAGATGCCTTCCTCTTCAGTTTTGCTCCTGAACCATACATATCCGCCGTGTAACTGTACAACTGCTTAACCAGCGAATTGCCCCAGCCCGGTTCCTTGATATTGCTTGGACAAAAAGGAATCAACCTGGCTGAAAGGCTTGAAAAGTTTACCCTGGTCCTCAGGTTTAATCCCAATTCCTGTATCTGTGACAGTTATTTCTACCATATCTCCCTTCATATTCACCAGAAATTCGCTCTTGGTACGGTTTGCGGCTTCTGCAATTTGTTTTTCCTGAAGAAGGTTTTCTGTAGCTTTACTTTCCGTAAAAATGAATAGGTTTCCAATGAAAGCTTAAACCAGCTTCTTTATTGTTTTTCAGTTGCGCCGTTTCGGGCATTCATGTAAGACTGTTCGGTAATTTCCAGACTTCCTCTGAGATTCACAACTTTCATATCAAAGGTGAAGGCAAACTCTTTAACATTTGCATGAAACTCCGGATTGTCTGCAAGTCCGCTATCTATTTTTGCAGCCAGGCAGTAGAGTGGATTTTTCAGATAATGCTTGTTGAAGTCCCGGTTCCCTGTTTCATTTTCCAGCTTCTTCCAGCTAGAAGCCCACATTGGGGTCAGGTAGATCGTTCCCATACCCTGGAATTTGGCCATGGCCCTTGCATAAGCTTCGTTTCCTCCAAGTGCCAGACTGATGCAGTCCTCTATGGTTTCTCCGTTTTGGTCTTTCAGGAAGAAAAGCGGGCATTCGAGATCAGCTAAATCTTCTTCCAGTTTTCCAAGTGCATGCCCGCAGATCCCATAAAAAACCAGGATTCTATCTGAAAAAGACACCATCTCACGGATATTTCTGTAAACTTCAGCCTTTAAAATCTCAAGATCGGCATGTAGGCCCAAGCTTAACAGGTTTACGACAACACTTACCTCTTCACTGTGTTTCCTTTTTCTGCAAAACTTTTTGAGGATAGGAAAGCTTGAAATAAGCCTTGCAGGAACTCTAAAACCAGAGCTGGAATAGCCTTTCAGGAGCATCGGGATCCGGTCCAGAAAAGCTGTTCTTGGGTTGCAATTTCTCAACCTGAGCTTACGGAGGAAAACTGAGCTTTCCCTGTTTTCCACAATGATTAGCTGCTGTAACTCACGGTCTTTTGATAATACATGTACAAGCTCGTCTTCGAGCATCCCGCAGGCAATAATGCCCAGTACAGACATAATTCGGATATCCTTCCTTGTAACTTTTTCTGGAATCCTTTCTGGTAATTTTTTATTTTCGGGATTCTTTCTGATGAATTTTTATTTTCGGGATTCTTTCTGATGAATTTTTATTTTCGGGATTCTTTCTGATGAATTTTTATTATTGGGATTATTTCTGGTAAATTTTTATTATTGGGATTATTTCTGGTAAGTTTTTATTATTGGGATTCTTTCTGGTAAGTTTTTATTATTGGGATTCTTTCTGGTAAATCTTTGTTTCCGGGATTCTTTCATGTAATTTTATGTTTGAGATCTTTTCCCGTAGATCTTTATCTCCAGATAATTTTGTATGTTAAAATCCAGGTATTAACAAATTTGCCTATAAAACAATTATAGAAAATTTACCACTATTTACAGATAAAAAGCATTGTTAATAACAGAAGTTCTCGAAAAAAACGAAAGAGAGTAAATAGGAACAGGAAATAATAGATACCTGTCTCAATTCTATTCAGTTACTTTTACTTGATTTTCAGGTACTTATTCTCTTAATTTGTTACTATCAGAGATTAAGTGCACCATATCTCTTTATAATACTGGATCTTATTCTCTGTTCCTTATTTACTTCTACCGTTCTGTTTTTGTTTATTTTTTTTTGAATTCACAGGGAGTTTTTTATCAGGAGTGACTCCGTAATATTTTGTCCTTGCAGCTCCCCAGATGCAGCCGTTTTTCCCGAAGATTTTCAACTCAATATTCTGGATAGCCTTGCAAATTTTATTTCCTTCTCTTGCACCCTTGCAGACTATACAGTACTTTTCACAAAAAACAGGGGCGTTATCCTCATTTTCAACCATTTTGACACTTCCCAGCCATAGTTTATTCTTCTTATCCGGGTACTTATGGGTGCTTATCCAGATATTATGCTGATAAGATATGGTTTAATTTGATTAGAGTAACTTCTTTCCTGCGTCAGGGCCGGGAGCGCACTGGAATACGTCGCTAATCTTTACTTCGATAAGGTTCTTTGCAGGAAGTCCGGGTTTTGCCGCATTCACGTTTGCTTTCATTTTTTCAAATTTTTCTCCGGAACTGATAATTTCAGTTTTACCTTTTATCTGGAAGCAGCCACCGGTGTCTGGTCCCCAAACATATATTGCCACATTTGGATTTTCCTTCAGGTTTGCCAGGGATTTGGACATGAAGTTATCTGATATCCAGATTGTTTCATCATCTACAAGCTGGCAGAACCCTATAGGTACCACATTCGGAATTCCTTCTTTTGAGGCCGTAGCTACGGGAAAGATCTTTACCTTCGAAAAAGCAGTTTTCATCTCTTCGCTTAATTTTACCATGATATCACATCAAGATGGTTGCAGTATAAATTTATATATTTAAGCGTCAGAATTGTGTATCTAATGTTGGATTTGTGTATTTTAATAACCTTCATGGAAAAAGGTTAACTTGGGCTTTTAAGCAAAAAAGGGAAAATATTAAAGCTCAATAATAATAATAATAATAATAATAATAATAATAATAATAATAATAATAATAATAATAGAGAATCTCAAAGTAGAAATATTCAAAAAATCAAGTTTAAGAATATTTTTTAAATCTTGATTTCTACTCCGATATTAACTCAAAATCTGTCATCTCATAACGTTTCAACAAATTCTTAACATTGTATTTCCACCCTTTTGAAATTCATATGCTACCTTTATTTCTTTTACATTTCGATTTCTTGCCCTTAAATAATCAATTATAGGCTCGGCATATGGTGATCGGTCGGCGTTTGCGTCCAGCAACGGAAATATTCTGACCTCATTTGAAACCCTGCATAATTCCTCTATCGATTTCAAATGAAACTCCAGTGACAGGTTCTCTGTATAGAGAAATAACAAATGCGAGCACAGTGCCAGATCAAACTCTTTATCACTAAAAGGCAGAAAGGGAAGTTCACCAGGCATATATCTATTTTGCATCACGCCTCCTGCAAAATCTTTCAGAAATTTCTCCATAGCTGACATCCTTATTCTTCCAAGTTCTTCAATTGAGCCAATTTCTTGCCAGATAAATTTATCCTGGTTTTTCTGGGTCTGATCAATAATGTCATTATAGGTTTCATCAATTCTCTGTCTAATCTGATCAGCACTGAAAATGTAGACAGGGTCAACCGATGTGATATTTCCACCTTGCTCTGTAAGCTCTGCATTGAAGCTTGCAGATCCGTCTCCACAGCCCAGGATCTTTCGCTCGAGATCGTCAGGTGTTAAGTTAAACATTCTGACATATTCTTTGAGAGACCTTCCCCATGGCTTGATATTATAATACCTAATTGCCATAATCTGTACACTATAGTACATATACAAAATAGATAAATTAGTATTCTTCAATAATGAGCCAATCCAAAAACCAACTTTGCCATTAAATCAATAAAGTTTTAATAAAGTTTTAAAACTGTTTTAAAACTTTATCATTAATTATGGTTAGAAAAATAACCAGGTTTAACCAGGTTTAGAGGCTGTCTCAAAATCCAAGCTAACAAAATTATATTTAAATATAGATCTCCAACTCGTTGGGCACCAACGTAAATGAGAATTTACTTTTCAGTGTCCTTGCTGTCTTTTTAACATAATTTTTCTGCAAATATAGATAAGATTATATCAAAAGAACATGTATTATAAAATGAAAATTTAATTATAAAGTAGATCTTTTGAATATATATTTGGGGGGAAAAGATATTAGGAAATCTGGAATTCTTGTAGTTTTACTTTTAGCAATAGTATTTATTTCCGGCTGTGCGGAAAATGCTCAGGAAAATGAGATAGAGAGTGAAGAAAAGGTAACTTCCGTAGAAGGTGCTACCCCTAGCGTAACAGAACAAGTTACAAAATCGGCAGGTGGAAACACTGGAGAAGGGTCACTGTCTGGTCAGGAAGAAACTTCCCCGGATGAAGGTAAAGAAGTCATAATCCCGGGTGAAGAGAACTCGAGCCAGGGAATGCTGGATGAAGAAAACTCGGGCCAGGGCAATGAAACTTCTTCTGCAAACCAATCTTTGGATAACAATCAGACAATTGTTCAGATTGCAGAAGGGACAGAATATACTACCTTTGCTTCACTTGCAAGGGATGCAGGACTTGAAGACACTCTTAATAAAGGAGGAACTTATACTGTTTTCGCTCCTACTGACATAGCCTTTGAGAGCCTTCCATAAGGCAGGCTTGATGACCTTCGTAATGATAAAGAGAGACTGAACCGTGTGCTGACCTATTATGTAATCAGTGGAGAATACAGGGCCGCAGATCTTAAAAACATTAATTCACTGGCTTCCCTGGAGACCAAAAAGCTGGCTGTGAATGCTACAACTGACGGAACAATAATAGTAGGAGATGCAGCTGTAATAGAGCCTGATATCTTTGCAGCTAATGGAGTAATACATGGAATTGACAAAGTATTGATTCCATTATAAATCTGAAATAGAAACCCGGAATAGAAGCAAAGCTTATGTTGATTTAAAGATCATATCGATTTAAAGATCATATCGATTTAAAGATCATATTGACTTAAAGATCACTTTGATTTGCTTCTTTCATTCCTTTTTTACCTTACGTCTTAGATAATTATCCTGTCAGTCAGCTTCCTGCCAGTTAACTTTTTGTTCAGTTTTGCTAGCTAATTATTATCCTGCTCTATTAGCCAAGCTTTTATTTAGTCTAGTCAGTCAAAAGCCTTTATCGTCTTATTGCTCACAAACGTTAAGACAATTGCATAGCAGAGTTTAGATATCTTAGAAGCATGAGAATATGTCACATTAAGTACGAAGGAATTATTTTCAGCACTGGCTTTTACCAAAAATTAAAACACAGGTTTTATAGGTTCACCTGCTCCCTGTACCCGAACTTAATGCTGTAATCAAGATAATAGATAACTTCTGGCTCAATTTTTATCATGATACTCTCCGGGTCAGGGGGCATGTCTGCAGCAACCGGAAATTTGGCTGCCATTATTTCCCCTACTTCTCGTAATTCATTTTCATTGGCAACTATTGATGCCTTGCCTTCAATCTGAAGGGCTTTCATCTCAAACCAATCTGGATCATCCTCGTCGACAGTATATGCTACATAAGGATTTTGCATAATATTCTGGACTTTCCGGGTATTCTTATTGGTTGCCACGTATACAACAGCGTCTTCGGATACATATGCCATTGTATGGGCCATTGGCCTGCCCTGCGGACTTACGGTTGCAAGGTTCAGGTAGTAATGATTTGAAAGGTACTCGTAAATCTTATCTTTAAGCTCTTCTGCCATAGTCCCCCACCAAAATTTTGATAACTCTTAGCTAAAACCCCATTTGATTGGATTTTTACTCCGGGTCTGCCAGAATACTGTAAATTCGGCATAGTTTTTCTAATCCCGTGATATAATTTCCAATTTTGGTACAATTTCCGACTCTGTAATAGACTCTGTAATAAGTATTAAGTCATGTAATAATTAAAAGTCCTTAAACAAACTTTTAGTCCTATAATACAAAAAGGAAAAACGCGATTCATTCTGTCTTTCCCCCATACAGTTTAGAGGGACAAAATTTATAAATTTTACTTATATCTGCAGTTGGTGGTAGTATCAAGGTTATAGCTTCATGA
The DNA here is from genome assembly GCF_001729375.1 of Methanosarcina sp. A14. Lineage (NCBI taxonomy): Archaea > Methanobacteriati > Methanobacteriota > Methanomicrobia > Methanosarcinales > Methanosarcinaceae > Methanosarcina > Methanosarcina sp. A14. The sequence goes on from NZ_LZPK01000049.1 coordinate 9,029, forward strand.
TTTTTCCTAGAGTATATCAAAAAAATAGTGGAATAAGGCTTACAGAGATAATGAAGGACTGAAATAGTTAAAGAAGGGCCGTAGGAAGTTAAAATAAAGGTCAACAGAAAATAAAAAATGACTGAAGAGAGTTAAAAAG
>NZ_LZPK01000050.1:0-2778 GCF_001729375.1 Methanosarcina sp. A14
TGCTTAACCGATGACGCATGTATTTCAATTAGCCAAAACAGTTTTATGCAGGCGCATGCACAATTAACAGTAAGTTCCCATTCTTCGAACTCTTTAATTAATTACACCAGTATAGGCAAAGTTGGATAATTTATAGGTAAATAAGTCCATATTTAGTATTTATCAACTTAAATAATACTTTTATACATTAATATTGGATAATATTTTCTTTTATACTTATTTTTGAATATGGGTTAAGACATATACTCAAATAAATAATTTATGGCCAAATTAGTAAACCGTAAAAATATTAGAAAGTAATCCAGACCGAAATTCGTTTAAGAATCATACAGTTAGAGAAATTGGCCGGAATAGTTATAAGGAGTTAAAAAAGAGAAGTTTATGGAGTTTGAAAGTACTTCCAGGTAAACCAAACTCCATAAGACAAGCCCCGAGAGGCAGTTATCATGATTAGCTGTGCGAATATTTAAGCTTGCCTGATTCTGCCTCCTAGGTGCTAAATAGGAGTATAAAATATGAAGTGTAATAAAAGTAGAACAGGCATATTTTTATTAGTAATGCTACTAGCTAGTATTGCGTTAATACCAGCTGCAAGTGCACAAGAAAATGCGACTAAAAAGGAGCTTTCCTTTGGTCCAGGAACTCTTGATGAACTGAAAAAGGATACGAATTTTATTGCTGCACATGGAAGTATACCAGCTTTCGAAACTTTGGAAGAGAGGCAACAGTGGCTTGATAAGCTTAACAAAACATATACTAAAGCTAATGAAAATTATGATAAGAAAATATCAAAGTATTTCTATCCAAATGGTTCTGTTATAGCTTATGGTTATACTATTGATGGCGTTCTTAAGGTTGTAATCGAAAAAGGACAAGAACTGGATAAAACCAAAGAAAATGAAATCTATAATCTATTTTCTAAATATGGACAAGAAATTGGAGTAAAAGATACTCCAGTAGTATTTGTATATGGAGATTTTCCTGTACCAACCAGTCGTACTAGCTCATGGAGGCCCTTAATTGGAGGCATAAAAATAGTTTCAGATGGTAATGGTGGTTCCGTGACGTCAACTCTTGGTTTCGCTGCAAGGACCGATAGTGGAACTAAAGGTTTTGTTATTGTTGAGCATGCTGCACCATTTATTGGGAGTAGTGTATATCAACCCACTGCATCGAGTGCCAATTTAGTAGGAAGAGTAGCCAAATATAGCAACACTCGTGCAGACGCTTCATGGGTTCCTTGTTCTAATGTTAGACCAGTGATATATGATTATGATACTGATCATACAAGAAATGTAGTATCATATGGAGATCCCGCGGTAGGAGACATGGTTTTTAAATCGGGTATAGCAACAGGAAGAACAAATGGATATGTTACTGAGACAGGAACATACAGGTACAATTCCGGTGTTGGACGAACTTTATATAATCAATGTATTGCAGCATATAGGTGCGACGGTGGAGATAGCGGTTCTCCTGTATATATTTTAAGTGGTACCGGTGCTAAGATTGTGGGAATCCACTGGGGAGGAGTGGGAACACATTCTTCAAATGGCTACTCGACTTCGATATTTTCTCCAGTTTCTGGGATACACAACGATTTAGGTGTATATCCTCTTAAAACATAAACGTGCAATTAGAAAATTTTGTTAGTACAGTTCATTTTTGAAAAAAAGATGCAACATAATAACATATTATGCATTATTCAAAGTTGAGCCATACTAACTATTCCTTTATTTTTAATAAAGTCTAGTCATATTCAAAGAAATATTGAATTAAGAGGAGGCTACATGGGCTTAAAAATATCATATGTTCTATTATGTGTTGTTTTAGTAAATATTATAGGGAACTGTGTTTCAGGTTCTTGTTCCCAAAACGGAGATGGCATTATGGAAAATTCAAGTAATAATAATTCTGAGAATGCAGATAACACTCCACAACGTTTACCACTTACCTTTGGTCCGGAAACTCTTGATAAACTGAAAAGTGGTCCAGATTTTATCGCTGCTTATGGAAGTATACCCGCATTTGGAAGTTCGGAAGAGAGAGACCAATGGATTGATACTCTTAGCAAAATAATGGAAGAAATCAATGCAAATTTTGACCATGAAATGTCAAGGTATTCCTATCCAAATGGTCCCGTAACAGGATGTGGTGTAACCATTGATGGCGTTCTAAAGGTAGGGATCAACAAGAGTGAGAAAGTTGAAAAGCCTTTTATGGACGAAATATATAAGATCTTTGACTCAAAAGCAAGCCAGATGGGGCTTAAGGAAGTCCCTGTGGTATTCGTGTATGAAGATAATCCTGTGCCAACTGTTGCTACTGAAACACCAAATTTGCCTATATCTGGAGAAAAAAATACAGGAAGACTAAATAATTCAAATAATGATTCTGAACCCAATAATGGAAATATTTCAAACATAAATAGCTCAAGTGAAAATGACTCTAGCAAAGAGAACTCTACTCCAGGCTTTAGTTTATTGGGAGGCTTGATCTGTCTTTATGGAGTGGGGAAGTGCAGGAAGAAGTAAGTAATACAGGGCTTGGTGCCAGACAACTGAATGGCATAATGTCTTTTTACGTGTTTATTTTCAGCCTCTTGAGGAAAAAAGAAGTGCTAATCCCCTTCAACGTCAACAAAACAGCAAATTTAAAATTTTATATTTCAGAGGTTAAAACAATTTTATTCAATGTCCTCCTTTGGCCTGAATCCCCATGCTCTACCTTTTAATTTTTACATAATTTACCTTGGTCAACCAGTTGTAGTAACCTATT
>NZ_LZPK01000051.1:0-10207 GCF_001729375.1 Methanosarcina sp. A14
GTGTTAAAATATGAGGTAACATGACTCTAAATTAAAATTAAACTCTCATTAATCTATTTAATAGTCAATAAATTAATTTTCTCCTTTATTTTAATTGAAAAATCTACACTAATAAACTAATTTATTTAATAAGGCTAAATACCCCCTAAAAAATAAATTCTTATTTTAGAAATATAAAAAATAGCTTTATATACAAGTCTGTCGATTTTGTGACTGTCAAACGGCGGATAGCCGGCAGACAATCAAAAAAAATAGGACTTAAGCAACTGAGCTAAAAATAGCGGTATAAATCTTCAAGCTGCATGAACCCTAATGTTCAGGGTAACTTTGCTCTTGCTTTATTCTGCACATCAAGTGCATTGGTCCTGAGGAGAACTCGACATGAAAAAAATTTTCTTGCCTATGGTTTTATTAGTGCTGGTTATACTTCTAATGCCTACAGCCCTAGCAGCAGGCAATGTAACAGTTAATGATTTTTCCTCTAACGTTACAAGTGGAAATGTTACTTTATATACAAGGTTTACGGGTGACGTCACTGGTAATGTCACTAACTGGAAATGGATATTTGAAAACGTAGAAACGGGAAATACTACTTACAGCAGTTTAGGAACATCAACCCATCATAATATTAAAAAGCCTGGCGTTTATAATGTTACGCTATTAGTATGGGGGCCTGAAGGAAATGACTCACTTACGAAAATAGCCTATGTAATTGCCAACAGGGACGGTTCAAACTTACCAGTTGCTGATTTCTCTGCATCTCCCACCTCTGGAAATTCTCCCTTGAATGTATCATTTACTGACAACAGTACGAATGCTACTTCCTGGTACTGGAAGTTTGGAGACGGAAATATTTCAAAAGAGACGAATCCAACTCACAATTACTCTGCAGACGGAGACTATACTGCTCTCCTGGTGGTAGAAAATAAGAATGGCTGGAGCACAAAAACTCAAGAAATATCTGTACACAATGGTCTTCCTATAGTTGATTTTAGTGCAGATAATTCCAGTGGCTCTGTGAAGTTTACAGATCTATCTCAAAATGCAACCGAATGGAACTGGGACTTTGGAGACGGGGACACTTCAGAAGATGAGAGCCCAACACACACTTATTCCGAAGCAGGAAACTATACAGTAACACTCACGGCAAGCAACGAAGCTGGATCTCTCTCAAAAGTTGATGTAGTAAACGTAACGGATGAAGCTATTGCCAACGAAGAGAGCAGCAGTAGCAGTAGTAGTAGTAGCAGCCACCATCACCACCACAGCAGCATTGTCGCTAGCAGTAACGTCAGTACTTCTAATGCAGTAATAAGTGTGAATGGTACAGAGTCTGAATCTACTGATATTGAGCAAAATGATAGTACAGCAACAAACTTTAGCGATAACGTAAGTGCGTCTCCTGAACTTCAAAGTAATGTAACAGAAACTGTGAATGAAACACAGTCCGAACCTGATACTCAGGGTCTCGAACAGGATAATGAAAGTGCAGCAGATTCTGAACAGACACAAAGTTCAAATGCTTCTGAAAGTGGAAGCGCAAAGTCGCCTGGATTCGAAGTGATTTATGGAGTAATCGGACTTCTTGGAGTGTCACTCTTTAGAAGAAGATAAAACATAGTCAATTGTAGCCAAATACGGAAATGATATAGTTATATCAAGTAAAGGCTTACATAAAAATTTAAGTAAGGAATTAACACAAGTTCGAGCAAGGAAAAACAAAACGAAGAGGATATATTCCTACTAAAAACCTATATTTCTGGTTCTTTCCATAAACCAAGTATAAATATTTATGGTAGAACAGAACCAAATCTGGCAAAAAGAGAATAGTTGCTTTATTTTGTCAGATTTGAAGGTTATTTTTTTCTTATTTTCAGGAACTTCTTTAGCTTCTATGGTTTTGGTGGGCTGGCCTAAAATTATTGCATACGGCTCTGATTATCTGTCATTTGCAATCTTCAGTTTATTTCTTGGTGCAAAATTTATTATTTTTGATTATAAAGATTATTTCATTTTAAGACAGCCTATGACTGAAAATTGTCTTCTTCATATACTGATTTTGATAAAGATCTTTTAATCCGTCCAGTAATACAATTTTAATTTCTTATTAAATATATATATACACTCGATAAGAAAGTTTATATTTTATTGCGCTGTCTTAGTAAATACCTTAAAAACGAATATTAAAAAAATCACTCACTACTGAGAATGCGTGTTTACAATGTCTTACGTAAAAAAAACATGCCCTGTTTGTGGGAAAGAATTCTTTGTTCTTAAAAAGGCAGAGGAAAAAGCAACTTACTGTACTCTGGAGTGTCTGATAAAAGCTCAGGGTAAAGTGGAATCCAGAGGTATAACTTTCCCGAGTCTTGGTTGAGTATTTGTAAGGTGAAAAAATTAAAAATGCGGAGAACATTCCTAAAAGGTATATGTTTTCCAATCTTTTTATTTTTACGTTTTCTTTTATTTCCTAGTGAGTTTTTTTGCAATCTGGGTTACATGTCTCCCCTGATAGCGGGCCATTGCAAGTTCGTTTTCTGAAGGCTGGCGGTTTTCTTCTGCTCCTGCAATCGTTGAGGCTCCATATGGACTACCTCCTGTAATTTCATCCATCCGTCTTTGACGGTTTTCTGAATACGGAAGCCCGACAATGATCATTCCAAGATGAAGAAGGGTAACATGTGTTGTGAGGATTGTAGATTCCTGGCCTCCATGCTGTGTTCCACTTGAAGTAAAGACACTTCCTACCTTTCCAACAAGAGCGTCTCTACTCCATAGTCCTCCAAGGCCATCAAAAACTGTACGCATCTGGGCTGACATATTTCCATAACGTGTAGGTGTCCCAAAAATTAGGGCATCTGCTCCTGCGAATACATCTTCATACATGCTCCTGGTCACAACAGGAATATGAGCAAAAAGATTTTTTGTTTCAATTGCCCCCATTTTTTCCAGAACTTCGTAAGGCAGGGTTTCAGGCACCTGATAAATTCCCACTTCAGCTCCTTCTACTTCTCTAGCTCCTTCAGCTATAGCTTCTGCCATTTTGTAAGTGTGACCATGAATACTATGGAATATCACGTTTACCTTAACCATTTGAATTCCCCTTAAAACTAATTGAAATGTAAGTAAAGCGGTTCCAATTATACACAAAATGGATTAATGATCCACGGAAAATCGGGTCCCTTCTTAAAAATAGTTTTCTGATGCCTTATATAACTTGTTAGCAAGAGTTGAGTTTTTCTCTCTGGCTCTGTACTCGTGATCTCCTGATCCTATTCTCTGTTTTATTTTTTGTCCTGTTGGGAGTACTTTGAGAATTAAAGAGGACTACAAATTCCTGAAAGATATGATCTATCAAAATAGTTATTAGGATATAATGCTTTATAAGCTGGACATGCCCTCTCTTTCTATTGTAATGCCTTCCATGAATGAAGAAGAAACCATCCGAATTTGCATAGAGAAAGCTCAGTCTATATTCAAAAAATATAGTATAGAAGGGGAGATAATAATTGCTGACAACTCGTCAGACAGGACTGCAGAGATTGCAGCGTCAATGGGTGCAAAGGTAATAGGCCCGATAAAAGGTTACGGAAATGCTTATCTCAAAGGGCTGGCTGAAGCAAAAGGAGACTATATTGCTATTGCTGATGCCGATAATACCTATGACCTGCTTGAGCTTGATAAGTTCCTGGATCCTCTTATGGCAGGAGACGCGGATTTTATAATGGGTACCAGGCTTAAAGGCGATATCAAAAAAGGAGCTATGCCCTGGTTGCATCAATATATAGGTAACCCTTTCCTGACAGGAATGCTGAATCTTCTTTTTGGGACGAAAATTTCGGACGCCCATTGTGGGATGCGAGCTTTCACAAAAGAAGCCCTTGAGAAAATGGACCTTAAAACTCACGGCATGGAACTTGCATCCGAGATGATAATTGAAGCCGCAAAATGCGGGTTGAGAATAAAAGAAGTCCCCATAACGTATTACTCTCGCCGGACTCCCTCCAAACTTCGTTCATTTCAGGACGGTTGGCGGCATATAAGGTTTATGATGCTATATCGCCCTTTACCTTTTCTTTTTCTACCTGGAGCTGTGGTTTTCGTCCTTGGAGCCCTGATAACCGGTTCTCTCCTTCTTACCGGAAATGTGGCAGAAAACAGGCTTCATTCCTTCATTTTAGGCTGTATGCTTTTGATCCTCGGAGGACAGATGATCTCTACTGGCGGTTATTTGAAAACATATGGCCTTATCCGCGGCATGTATCCTAATGATAAGGGAAACACTGCAAAATGGTTGAATTACCATTCTCTTGAAAAAGAACTGTTTGCAGGTTCAATTATACTTATTGCAGGCATCCTGCTCGGGCTAAAAGTAGTATACACATGGATCAGCTCAGGATACGGTTCTCTCTCGGAAGTGAAAAGTGCAGTTATTTCAATGGTATTTGCCTTTATCGGCCTTCAGATGATTTTTTCGGCAATTGTCCTGAGCGTAATGCTCCTTGAAGTTGACACAGACTGGTAAGTGGTTCAATGAAAATCGCTTTTGTGTACGATGCTGTTTATCCATGGGTCAAGGGCGGCGCAGAAATGCGCATACATGAACTGGGAAAGCGGCTCTCGTCCAGGGGACACGAAGTACACATTTTCGGAGTCAAATGGTGGGAAGGAGAAGATACTTTTGAGTATGAAGGCATGACTCTTCACGGCGTCTGTAAAGCTCGAAACCTGTATGTTAATGGTAGACGCTCGATTTCTGAGGCAATAATCTTCGCTGTGAAATTGTTCCCTGAGCTCAGGAAAGAAAATTTTGACCTTATAGATGTGAGTGTCTTTCCCTATTTTTCCTGTTTTCCCGTAAAAGCGGTTTCAATCCTGAAAAAAGTACCTTCAGTACTTACCTGGCACGAGGTATGGGATGATTACTGGTATGAATATTTAGGAAGGGCAGGAATTTTTGGATTGCTGATTGAGAAGGCTGTTTCGAAGTTATCAGAAAATAATATTGCGGTCTCGAAATGGACAAAGGATAGACTTGAGGGACTCGGTGTGCCTGGAGAAAAGATCGCGTTTATTCCTAACGGGATTGATCTTAAAAGAATCTCCGAGATTGAGCCTAACTGGGAAAAATTCTCTGTTGGCCCTGAAAATAAGGCTTATGATATTATTTTTGCAGGCCGGCTTATAAAGGAAAAAAACGTTGATTTGCTGATTAAAGCTGTAGCTCTTCTTAAAGCCGATTTTCCAGCTCTCAGGTGCTGCATTGTTGGGGATGGACCTGAAAGGGCAGCACTAGTGAAACTTGCAAAGAGAAGTGGGGTTTGCGAGAATGTCGAGTTTGCAGGTTTTCAGGAGTATGGGGCATTGATCGGAAAAATCAAGGCTTCAAAAGTGCTTGTGCTGCCTTCAAGCCGGGAAGGGTTTGGGATGGTGGTTATCGAAGCTTTTGCCTGTGGAGTTCCTGTGGTGACGGTTAGAGCAAAGTATAATGCTGCACAGGGGCTTGTTGAAGATGGGGTTGATGGGTTTATTGTGGGGCTTGAGGAAAGGGAGATTGCAAAAGCTGTGATAAAAATTATTGGAAATACCTCAAGGAACAAAAAAGCTTCAGAAGCCGCATTGCGGAAAGCTGAAAACTATGACTGGGAAGAAATAGTTAAAAATGTTCAATTAATGTTTGAAGATTGTATTAAAAGAAATTAACGCTTAGTTTATCTGCATAAAAAGATTGGATATTCTCTGTTTTAAGTGTAGGCATGAGTGTTTTCTATTCAGGCACTTCTCTATTCAGGTACTTCTCTATTCAGGCACTTCTCAATTCAGGTACTTCTAACACGGGCGAGTTGCTAAAAGAAACTTAGTCTATTTCTATTTCAAAACATTTCTATCTTAATATATTTATATCCTAACTTCTTTACATTTTAAAATATTTATATTTTAGGATATATTCGTTCTCTAAACTACATTTACAATAAATTAATAGTACTTTACTTTTTAGATACGGTTTTTTAAGAACTCCGATAAGTTTTAATTTTGCTTTTTAAGGTTTACTCCGAATTTAAATGTATAATAAAGCTTCTTTCTTAAAATTATTCTCTTTAATCTCTTTATCGTGAGAAGTAAGCTTATATTTAAGCCAGCTAATTTCAAGGTTGTCAGCAGGTTGATAGCCTGCAAGAAAAATGGAACAATAAATAAGTCAAGAATGGATGAGAATATGAAGATGACAAAATCACTAAAATCAATTTCCCGTTTTGCAACGGTACTAATGGTGTTATGTATTCTCCCTTCAGGAGCCTATGCTGCAGAAAACAGTCAGAAATTTGTTCCTGCACAAAACATAACTGAAGAAAATTTCACCGACGTTCAGGCCGATATACTTGATTCTACCAGTGAACAAATTGCTAACCTTCAAAGTTTCTATACTAATGTAAGTGAAACATCCAACGCCTCAGAGCTTCAGAAAGTTCTGCTCAATCAGGCACAAGCGAACGGATGCGGACCGGATGGGAAGCACAGAGGACCTGAGGGAATGAATCAGGGACCCTGTGGAATGCCTGGATTATTTAATCTTGATCAGGTTGCAAATGTAACTGATGACAATTACACTGATGTCCAGACCGATATTGTCAGTTCAATCGGAAATATGACTGAGATGCTCAACAAGCAGCTGGAAAACAATACTGATGAAAACAGGACTGAGATGATCAATGAACAGATAACTGAGCTTGAAGATTTATCCACTAATGTGAGTGCAGCTTCAAGTGCAACAGAACTGCAAGAAGTTGTATTAACTCATATGAAGACTCAGGCTGTTGACTCAATTGAAAAAGAAATTGAACACATTCAAGCTAAAGTGAGCGAGAGTGAAAACATAACCGATGATAGCGGTGAGAATGTCACAGAACTCAACGACAAAATCACGGAACTCACCACTCTAATGGACAATATCAATGCAACTGAGTCCCTTGAAGATCTTAAAGAGATTATGTCCTCTTCACAGGGAATGCCGGGAATGGGTCATGGAATGGATCACGGAATGGATCACGGAATGTGTCCCGACCAAAATCCTATGCAGCGCGGAGGTAACTTCTCAATGTGCCCCGGAAGAATTACTGAAAACAGTACCGATAACAGCACCGAAGCTTAAGCTTTGAATTTAAAGCTTGATTAAAGTGAGATGGGAAATTAACAAGGAAAGGAGACAGGAAGTTAAAAAAGGATTATATTAAAAATCATCTTTCTATCTTTTTTCCAGATATCTTTAAAAACGAATACTAAACCAAAACAATACTAAACCAAAATGTACCTTAAACCAAACCAAAACTTACTTTAAACCAAACCAAAAACGTACTTTAAACCAAACCAAAATACACCTTCAAACCAAACCAAAACTTACTTTAAACCAAACCAAAACACACCTTTAAACCAAACAAAACTTACTTTAAACCAAACCAAAACACATCTTCAAACCAAACCAAAACACACCTTCAAACAAAAATCCATCTTCTAAAAAATAGACACTTAGATTGTATAGCATCTGTTGAATGTCAAATTACCTCCGTTACAGGTTCAGTCAAATACGTGGACACTTTCTCTATGGACTATTAAAAATCCATGATGGCTGAACCACCTAACAAATTTAAATTTCACAATAAGTTCTACCTCCATCTTATCTATATCTTTGGAGAACAGGAGATTACTAAATGTTATTGAAAAAATGTCCAAAGTGTAACTCCAAGCTCGAAAATGATACATTCAGGGATTTTCAGTATTGTTCTGTGTGCGGGTACTGGACAAGGAAAGATACTGTAAGGCTTGAACCATTAATAATCCTGGGGTAATAATATGTTCGAATTCTCTTTGGAGTGACAATAATATGTTTGAATTTTCTTTGAAGTGTACCCGTTGTGGTACATTTCTCAAAAAGCAGGTAGTTGGTTCAAATGAATTTTACTACTGCAGAAAGTGTGGATCTATATCTTCAGCCGCGTCTATGAGAGTGCCTACCCAATCTGCGAATCAGCAGATTAATGTTGAGCTGACCAAAAAACAAAAGTTGTTTCTGTGAATTTTGTGTTATGAACAACAGTAAAGTTTCTGATCCTGAAAAATGATTCTGATATGATTTTAAAAATCTTACTGATATGATTCTTAAAATCTTGCAAGTGATAATCAAATAGGTTTTGAGTGAGAATCAAATTGGTTTTTGCATCAATTCAAAGTAAAAAATATAATGAACAGTAGAAATTCTGAAAATTAAACCGAGTTGAGTCTTTTTAAGTAGCCCTTCAAGATGATCTCTAAAAGGTTATTTTGGCATCTTCTAATATATGTAATATTTGAATATTTTGTCTGGAAATAATGCTCAAGACCAATGTTTATCTATTTAGGGTTCTCACCTTTCAACTGGGCAATTATTTTCAACCAAAATAAAACAATTAAGAAAAACTACGAAGAGTCAGAAAAGTAGTTAAATTCCTATTTACATTATTTAGTGGGGGTAGGTCAAAATGGGTTACAGTTATGGCTCATATCTTAGTCTGAGTACTGACAGTTTGGACTGTTTTGCAGTTAAACTCTTATTCACATTATTTAGTAGGGATATGTAAGAATGGGTTAAGTTGTAGCCTCTTTCTCTGTAGCTTGAGTAACCTATGGTTTGGACTATTTTGACATCTGGTTAGAATGACTGGACAGTACTCCCCAGCAAATAATATACAGTAGTACACATAGTTGTGTTTTTATGAAAATTAACATTTAAATGAATATTTATATAAACCTTAAATATATACATCTCAAAAAATCAATTCAAAAATCGAAAGATTATACGGCAGAAGCAGTTGGCAGAAGCATTTTATATAGCCCGTACTCCGGCGTATTTTCCAGAGTGTACCGTTCGTTCCAGAGGATATGCATGTCTAGTAAACCCAATCTATCAATTATAATTCCAGTCCATAATGAAGAGGAAAATATACTGGAATTATATGAGAAACTCTACAATACCCTTTCACTACCTCACCTAATTGTAAATACATATGAAATAATTTTTATTGATGATGGGTCTACAGATAGTACTTTTGAAGAAATAAAAAAAATAAAAAACTCTACAGTTAAGGTTGTAAGATTTCAGAGAAATTATGGAAAGGCTGCAGCTCTGTCTTGCGGATTCAAAAGGTCAAAAGGAGATATTGTCATCACACTGGATGGGGATCTGCAGGACGATCCAAAAGAAATCCCCAGGTTCATAGAAAAACTAAAAAAGTATGATATGGTTTCCGGCTGGAAAAACAAAAGACAGGATCCTATTTCGAAAACTCTGCCTTCAAAAGTCTTTAATTGGTTAACTCGATCCATAACCGGGGTTAAAATTCATGACTTCAACTGTGGGTATAAAGCATACAATAGCTATGTTGTAAAAAACATAAATGTGTATGGAGAGCTTCATCGTTACATTCCGGCTCTTGTTTACTGGAAAGGTTATACCGTAGGAGAAATTGAAGTTGAACATCACCCGAGAATACATGGAGACTCAAAGTATGGGGTCGAAAGGCTATTGAAAGGATTTCTGGACCTTATAACAGTTACATTTCTGATGATATACAAAAAGAGGCCTCTACACGTTTTCGGAGGTATAGGAATTCTTCTCGGGTTATCCGGGGTAATTATGTCCATATATTTAATGGTTTTATGGGCAACAGGACTAAAAATAGGGGATAGACCTCTTCTTATGCTCGGAATCTTGCTTACAGTCACTGGAGCTCAGTTTATTTCCCTTGGCCTGATAGGAGAACTGATTACAAACTTGAGAAATAACGATGATTATATTATAAAATACGATAGCTATGAGATGGAAAATGGCAGGTAAAATTACTTTATTTCGGGTTTAATGTTTTATCAGCTCAGAAACCCTATCCAGATCAGTTCCAAAAGGTTGAAATAATGAATACGGATTATGCCAGAATATGCCAGCTATTCACTTCAAACTAATGGATACATTGTTTCAGAAAGTTTTCTACATAGCCGGAGAAATAACCAGCAAAAATAGCAAATTTACCACAAAAAGATAGAGAGTTACTTATGACTCTCATCAGAATCCGGGTCACTGACGGGTCACTGACTCAACAATTCTTCCAAAATTCTATACAAATCAGGCTTAAAAATCAGGATTTAAAATCAGGCTTAATAAAGAAAATTAAAAAAGAAA
>NZ_LZPK01000052.1:0-12925 GCF_001729375.1 Methanosarcina sp. A14
ATTTTGTTGCTGTGTTAATGCCTGCTGCATTGGTTACTGTAAGTTTAACAGTATAAACTCCTGCTTTTGAATACTTATGCGTTGGATTCTGGTGGAATGACTTTGATCCATCTCCAAAATCCCATTTCCATTTAGTGGGTGTTCCTGTACTTGTGTCGGTAAATTTAACGTTTAATGGAACTCTTCCGGAAGTAGGAGATACAGAAAATGCAGCAACGGGTTTTGTTACAACTTTTATAGAATCTGCTTTTGTTACTGTGTTGCTGCCTGCAGAATTTGTTACTGTAAGTTTAACAGTATAAACTCCTACTTTGGAATACTTATGCGTTGGATTCTGTTTGGTTGAAGTTGTTCCGTCTCTAAAATCCCATTTCCATTTCGTTGGTGTTCCGGTACTTTTGTCAGTAAACTGCACTTTCATTGGGGCTTTTCCTGAGGTTGGAGATGCAGAGAAGGCAGCAGTTGGCAGGTTTGAACTGGTGAGAGTACCCATGTAGACATTGGGTTTTTCATTTTCCCAATCCGACCACACTATCTTATCACCATACAAATCAAATCCTAGACTAATTGATGTATTATTAGTATGAGTTTCCTCTTGAGTTGAGAGGTTATACATGTAAAATCGGTCACCCAGCCAAACTATCCTGTCCTTGGAGATTGCAGGACCATAATAAAATTTTGATCCGTTGGCAATTTGAGTTTCCTTCTTAGTGGAAAGATCATACATGTAGATCTCGGAGTGGTAATCTTCATCATCTCCCATGCGCCAATCTGCCCACACTATAATGTTATTGTCAATATCAGGACTGAATGCTGAATCGCTGCTGGAAATCCGAGTTACCTTCTGAGTGGAGAGATCGTACATTATGATCTTACCCGGGCGTCCCTCCAGATGAGATGTATACACTATTATGTTACCGAAAAAAGCAAACTGATATATTGGCATATCGTCGATATGAGTTTCCTTCTGAGTGGAGATATCATAAATGCAATAATCATATGTGCCACCATACAGTATCCTGTTCCCGGAGATACACGGCCCGAAGGAAAAGTAACCAAAAAATATTGTTCTATTGGTTATCCGAGTCTCTTTGTGAGTGGAGAGATCGTACATGTATACATCAGATTCTTCCTCGTAAGAGTTATCATCTCGGTACCCATTATGCCAGTCCCGCCATACTATCCTGTCACCATATATAGAAGGACCCCATGCTGATCCACTGGTAGTAATTTGAGTTTCCTTCTGAGTGGAGATATTGTACATGTAAATATTGAAGGGTCCGTCATCCCGGTTCCCATTACGCTAGTCCGTCCATACTATTCTGTCACCATATATGGAAGGAACCCCTGCTGATCCACTGGTGGTTATCTGAGTTTCATTGATAGTGAGCGAAGCGCCTGGCTCAGTAGTTGCGGATGCCGTAGATGAAACCAGAATTAAAAATAAAATCAGAACTGCTGATGCTAAGGCCACTGAATACGATTTTTTGTTAATTTTCACCTATCCTACTCCTTAATCTTTAATTTATTTTTCATATAAAAAATGTTAATAATTTAGATATATACATTTTTAAACTTTGTTATTTAAGTTAAAAATTTAGGAAAATGTGTAATTTTAGAAAATTTGTTTTGAGAAGAAGAATAAGTTTGCAGTAAATCCGTACATAAATAGCAAAATTTTTCGGTATAAAAAAGATAAAAGAAAAACTTTTGAAAATTTCAAATGAGCTTTAAAAGAGTCAAAAAATTAGATAGAGAACGCTACTGAAAATCACAAAATTAAAATCTTTCTAAAAAATGACCAAAAAGCCGGATGAGCTCACTTTTAACTATCAAATCAACAACTTCAGGTAAGAAAACACTTTCAGATAAGAAATAAGGAACAATGAAAAAATGAATAAAAAGAGTGAGCAAAAGAGAAGAGAACAGTTTCCTGTTCACCTTCTTCTAGACATATTATTTGTGGGCAAAGTAAGCCACAATTTCTTCTTCACTTACGGTATCTATCCTGCAAAAACCGAAGCGCTCAAACTGTACAATGTTGTCAAGCTCGGTTGCAATCCCCTGCTCACCGATACCGTTAAGATCGCCTTCGGGGCCGCGTACTTTCACATTTATTCCGTCAAGTGGGACCCAGTGGATGATTTTTGCCTTTGCTTTTTTAAGGGCTTCAAGAGAAACATCTGAGAGTTTTGCCTGAAGTGGGGAAAGAGAAGTAATCTCTATATTGCAGAAATCTTTTAAGCGGATAATAGAGCCCACTTCCAGCTTTTCGACATCCTCCGTGCAGACAAGTACTTTATTTCCTACAGCAATTTCTCTGAATCCTCTTTTATGGTCAGTAGGGTGAAGAGGAAGTTTAGCAACTGTCGGTTCAGCATCCGTAATTTCCAGTTCTACCGGATTCCAGACAAAGAAATAGCGATTTGCAATAGGGTCCACGATTTTGCGGTTTTCGGCGTAGAGAGACTCCATGCTTATGCTTACGTCAGTCATTCCGACTCCCATCTCTATCATGAACTTCTTGAGAGCTTCGGCCTGGATTCCACGGCGCCGGATTGCTCTAATTGTTGGAAGCCTCGGGTCATCCCAGCCGCTGTATTCTCCTGCTTCAATAGCTTTTCTCAGGGTACTCGTACTGAACTTTCCAAATTCGTGGATCTTGACCCTGCCCCAGTTGGTTGTTCTCGGGTATTTCCAGCCGAAGTATTTGTAGATATAACCCTGCCGCTTTTCGCTGTCTATAAGGTCTTTACCCCGGATGATATGGGTCATTCCCAGTTCGTGGTCTTCGATGGCCCCTGCAAAATCAAGAAGTGGCCAGACAATGTACTTGTTCCCAATTTCAGGGCGGGGATGCGACATCTTTCTTATCCTGAATGCTCCCCAGTCCCTCAGTGCAGGATCCTTGTGCTTTATATCGGTCTTGATCCTCAGTACTGCCTGCTGGTCTTCATATTCCCCGGCAAGCATCTTCTCCCAGTGCATAAGGTTTTCTTC
Organism: Methanosarcina sp. A14; assembly: GCF_001729375.1. Classification (NCBI taxonomy): domain Archaea; kingdom Methanobacteriati; phylum Methanobacteriota; class Methanomicrobia; order Methanosarcinales; family Methanosarcinaceae; genus Methanosarcina; species Methanosarcina sp. A14. The sequence continues at coordinate 3,001 of NZ_LZPK01000052.1, forward strand.
AGGGCTTGTATCCCTGTGTGGGCAGGCCTGCTTTGCATCCTTAAACCGCTTGAAATCTCCTCCTTTACAGAAGCAGACATAAGCCTTTCCCATCTCGATAAGTTTTCTTGCGTAATCGTAATACATAGGAAAATGATCAGAAGCATAGACAACCTGGTCAGGCACAACCCCGAGCCATTTGAAGTCATCAAGATACCAGTCATAAGCTTGAAGCAAAGGTCGTTTTATATCAGGATCGGTATCATCGAAACGCAGGACAAATTTTCCTCCGTACATTTTCACATATTCGGAATTAACTACCATGCCTCTTGCACTGCCAAGGGTTGCAGGCCCGTTTGGATTCGGGGCAAAACGCATTACAACCTTGCCATTTTCTGCTCCTTCAAGAGGTTTTAAGCCTTTATCAGGTTCCTTTTTTACGCTAAGGGCTTCAATAAGTTCAGGGGCAATTTCCGAAAGCTTTGCCTCCCAGGTTTCAGGATTTCCCTTTGCAATCTCGGGAATAATAACTTTAAGAGCCTCAGATACTGCATTTGGGTCGGATCTGAGTTGAGGGCACTCCCCCATTACTTTGCCCATTACAGCTTTGGGTTGGGGGGCTTTCCCATATTTTACAGCATTTTGATAGGCGTATTTTTCAATTGTCTTAAGATCTTCAGGACTTAAAGTCATAGAATTTCTCCAAAAATAAACTGGATCCAATGATTTAGAGTGATTATGATTGAGGAAAAAACATGTAAATAGAGTTATAAAAAGTCACCGAAGCGGAGGAATTCCTTGCAAAAACTGAAAAAAGCTTTCAGAAAAGCTTCTCTTGAATGCAGGAACCTTTACTTGGGAATGGAAGCTTCGATTTCCTGGATGCGGGATACTTTCTCATTGATTTTCTTAAACTCGAGATCAAACTCCTTCAGGAATTTTGGAACCGCATCTCCGGGTACGGCACCCTGAGCAGAGGGCTTGATAAGGTTAGCCTGTTCAAGGACTCTAAGCGAGTAGCGCACTTTATGGTTCTGCATTCCGGTGACTTCTGAAAGTTTCAGAATCCCAATAGGAGCTTCTTCAATCACTTTCTTAAGCACCAGAAGATGGCGCTCGGTAAGTTCAAGTTCATTTCCGATAGGCTCAAGCAGCATCAGACAACCTCGTTTCTAAGTGTTCCGATTCCCTGGATCTCAACCTCCACAATGTCTCCACGCTGAAGTTCTCCAACGCCAGGAGGAGTTCCTGTAGCAATGACATCTCCTACTTCCAGGGTCATGATCTCGGTGATAAATTCAATAAGATAAGGAATGTCAAAAAGAAGGTTTGAAGTGCTGGAAGCCTGCCTGGTTTCCCCATTTACCCTGCAGGCAATCTTTGCATTCGTAATATCAACTTCGCCGGGAGAAGCAAGATAAGGCCCGAAAGCTGCAAAGGTATCAAAGCTCTTTGCCCTTGTCCATTGCCCATCTTTTTGCTGGAGGTCACGGGCGGTCACATCATTAAAGCAGGTATAACCTGCAATTACATCTATGGCCTTTGAGGCTGAGATGTTCTTACAGCGTTTGCCTATAACGACTGCGAGTTCAGCTTCATGTTCTACTCTGGAGCTCGATGCCGGATAAATTATCTTGTCCCCATGCCCTATAATAGCTGACGGAGGCTTTAAAAAGAGCACAGGGTTTTCCGGGACTTTCATGTCCAGCTCTTCAGCATGATCCCGGTAGTTAAGGCCGACACACACAATTTTCGAGGGAGACGCCGGAGGAAGGACGCGAAGCTCTGAAAGGTCAAAAATCCCGGCAGGAGTCCCTCCTTTTGGATACACGCGCCCATTTTCGATATCTCCATAAAATATTTCATCTCCTGATCTGAACCTTCCTATCATGCCTCGGTCTTCTCCTGCTTTTTGGGATGTTTTCGCTTGCTTTCCTTCATTTTTTTAAAGGATATATTCAAACTTAAATTTTAACTCTTCGCCCACTGGCATCCCGTGCATATTTTCCCAGTTCGGAATCCAGGAGCTGCACACCTGAAAACACAGGTCCGTCCCTGCAAACCCTGAGCCCGGACTTGTCTATACAGCATGCCCCACAGACTCCTATACCGCATTTGAAATAACGTTGAAGGCTGAACTCAGACTTTTCAAGAACCTGTCTCTCTTTAAGGAGCCTGAAAACCGAAGATATCATAATCTCCGGCCCGCAGACTGCAATTCTGTCATAAACCGAAAGGTTGAGGCTATTGAGCACATCAGTCACAAAACCCTTTGTTCCCTTTGAGCCGTCATCCGTAGAAATGTAGACCTCACCTGCTTCTGCAAAGCGCTTTTCAAAAAGCAGGTCGCCTGCACTCCGCGCTCCAAGCACTGTATGAACTTCCGAGCCTACACTCCGCGCTGCCTCGGCATAAGGAGCAAGGGGAGCAGCTCCAACTCCACCTGCAATAACTAGAGTTTTTTCTCCCTCCGAAGGCAGAGAAAAACCATTTCCAAAAGGTCCTCTGAGCCCGAAAGAATCTCCTTCTTTCAACTCAAAAAGCTTTGAAGTTGCCTCTCCCACTTTCTGGACAGTTATGGAATTTTTACTTGAGAGGCCCATGGGTACTTCGTCCACGCCCCTGACCCAGACCATTACAAACTGGCCGGGTTTCATAGTCTCAAACTGGAAATCAAAGAAGAAAGTTCTGACCGCAGGAGATTCTTCATTTATCTGTACTATTGTAGCATTAAGAGGAAGCATCAGACCATCTCATGGGCAAGCCCTATTAATTCTTTTACATCCGAATAGCCTTTCCTCTGTAGAAAAGCTTCGATACCTGTACTGATCTCGGAGAATACATCAAGCCTGTCGTAAACAGCCGATCCTACCTGGACAACCGCAGCCCCTGCCATCATCATTTCTATCGCGTCCTGCCAGGAAGATACTCCCCCTACCCCTATTACAGGGATCTCCAGAGCAGTATAAAGGTCATAAACACATTTGACAGCTACAGGCTTGACGGCTTTTCCTGAAAGCCCACCTGAACGGTTCCCCAGGACCGGATATCCTGACTCTATATCTATAGCCATCCCTTTTAAGGTATTAATTGCAACAACCGCATCTGCTCCCCCTGCTTCTGCTGCATTTCCTATGCACGTAATATCAGAAACATTAGGTGTAAGCTTAACCCACACAGGCACACTCACTATATCTTTTACTGCGGCCGTAATTGCTTCCACAAGGCAGGGGTTAGAGCCAACTGCTGCTCCGTATCCTTCTGCATGAGGACAGCTCACATTTAGCTCAAAAGCATCGGGTTTCGCAGGGAGCAGACCCTTGGCAACTTCCTTAAATTCAGCAGGACTTCCGCCGAAGATGCTTGCGATTACTGGGACTCCGGAGTCCTTTTTTGCAATTTCGAGTTCCTGGAAAAAGCTGGGATAGGAAGGGTTCGGAAGTCCCATAGCATTCAAAAATCCACAGTCAAGTTTGACCATGCTTGGGTTGGGATGCCCGGTTTTAGGTATAGGACCTATGGATTTGGTCACAACTGCCCCAGCTCCTCCTTCATGTGCAACCCTGCAAAGCGATGCGCCGGTTGTGCCCAGTATCCCGGCTGCAAGAATGGTTGGGTTCTTCAGTTTAAGTCCGGTAAGAGTATACATAGCTGGCTCCTTTCTGCCCCATTAGAATATCATTTGCATTAATCATTCGTGTTATCATTTAGTGATTATTCGTGTAAATCATCTGAGTCGCATGAATCTCCGGAAAGCTGCAGGAGCGCCTCATCAGCAAGTTTCTTTCCGCCCATATGTACAAGACTGCTCCCGAGTTCCCTGGCTTTTTCAATGCCTCCTGCCATCGGGATAAATTCATTTATACCGATAGTTTCCTCACCGTCAAGGGAAAGGACCTCAGCTCGCACATGGAGTTCTTTTCGGTCAGGCATAATTTCGGCATAAGAACCTATAGGAGTAGTGCAGCCTCCCCCAAGTTCGGAAATTAGGATGCGCTCAATTTCGGTGGCAATCCTGCTGTCAGTATGGTCAAGTATGGAAACCGCAGCTTCAGCCTCAGTGCCTGCTCTTGTGACAACTGCAATAGTACCCTGATTGGGAGAGGGGCAGAAGAAATCAGGAGAAAGAATTTCTCCTTCAAGTTCCCAGCCCATGCGTTCAAGCCCCGCTTTAGCGAGCAGGATGCCGTCATATTTCCCTTCTTTCAGCTTCCTGAGCCTTGTATCAATATTGCCCCTTAAATCCTGTGTAACAAGGTCAGGCCTGTAGCGTTTGATCTGGGCTGCTCTCCGAAGTGAACTGGTACCTATAATGGACTGTTCGGGCAGCTCGTCCAGAGGGGTCCCATCATAAGTCAGCAGTAGATCAAATGGGGTGTCCCGCTTCAGAACGGCTACGGTTGGAAGTGTCGGTGGACGAATCGTTGGCATATCCTTCATGGAATGGACAGCGATATCTATTTTTCCTTCAAGCATAACTTCGTCCAGTTCCCTGACAAAAGCTCCAACTCCACTTGATACTGCGTGTAGAGGCCGGTCAGTAAACCGGTCTCCGCTGGTTTTTATAATTTTCAAGCTGGTTTCAACGCCTTGTACTTTCAAAAGGCGTGCAACAGTCTCGGCCTGGGCAAGTGCAAGCTGGCTGCCCCGCGTACCTATAATCATATAGAATCCTCGTTTTCAAAGATGTAAATCCGTTCAAAATAAATCCGTTTAAAGATTTTCGGTGTATGCTTTAAGGGTTTTTTCGATGTCCTCATCGCTATGGGCTGCGGAGACGAAGTTGGTTTCAAACTGTGAAGGAGGGAGGAAAATTCCGCTTGCAAGCATCCTGTGGAAGAAAGCAAGGTAACCCTCCTTATCGCACTTCAGGGCTTCCTGATAGTTGTGAGGTTCGGCTCCAAAGAAAATCTTGAACATTGAAGCAATTCCGCATACACTGTAATCAAGCCCTTCATCTTCAACAATTTCTGTAAGTACAGACCGTATGTAATCGCCTTTCGAATTAACTTTTTCGTGAATCCTTTCTTGTTCCAGATAGTCAAGTACTGCAATGCCCGCAGCCATGGAACACGGGCTTCCGCTGAAAGTTCCTGCCTGGTAGACCGGGCCGGATGGCGAGATCATTTCCATGATTTCACGCTTTCCTCCAAAAACCCCTATAGGCAGCCCTCCACCCACAATCTTTCCAAGGGTAGTCATATCAGGAACGACCCCGAAGTATTCCTGTGCTCCTCCCATTGCGAGCCTGAATCCGGTGATAACCTCATCGAAGATAAGAAGCACGTCGTTTTCCAGGGTAAGCTTCCTGAGCTCTTCCAGGTATCCGGGCAGGGGCGTTATCGGACCTATGTTTCCGAGCACGGGCTCTATAATGACTGCGGCCAGCTCATCTCTGTTTTTCTCCACAAGCTCTGTCATTGCTTCGATATCGTTATAAGGAGCTTGCAAAGTGTATTTTGTGAAATCTGCAGGTATTCCCAGGGAATCAGGTTCTCCGAGAGTTGTAGCTCCTGAACCTGCTTTTACCAGCACTGCATCATGAGCCCCATGAAATCCGCCTTCAATTTTGATGAATTTGTTTCTGCCCGTAAAACCACGGGCAAGTCGAAGAGCGCTCATCGTGGATTCAGTTCCCGTAGATACGAAGCGAAGCATATCGATACTGGGATAATACCCTGCAATTTTCTCGGCAAGGTTTACTTCAAGCTCGGTAGGGGTTCCGTAGAGCCAGCCTTTGTCGAGCTGGGCTTTAATAGCTTCTTTTATCACAGGATGATTGTGCCCAAGGAGAGCAGGGCCATAAGCCAGGCAGTAATCGATGTATTCGTTCCCGTCAAGATCCTTTATTTTTGAACCGTTAGCTGATGCCGTATAGAACGGGTAGGGTTTTATTGCGCGTACAGGGCTGCTTACCCCACCAGGAATAAAGGTCTTTGCTTTCTCATACATTTGTCTGGATTTCTCAAGTGTTGCCTCAGATATCATGGAAATCTCACCGGATTGGACTGAAAATCTGTAACAGTTATTCCTAAATTTAAGTTAAGTTCTGGACGTTAAGTTAAGTCCTGGATTCTAAGTTAAGTCCTGGACTCTAAGTTAAGTTCTGGATTATGAGTTAAGTTATGAATTCTAAGTTAAGCTCTTGACTGAACTTAAATTGCACATAGAACTGAATTTATACTGAACTGAATTCTGTTTTATACTGAACCGAATTATGTTGAACTAAATTAATATTATATAGATTTTATATATTAATCTGCACTTTAAAGTTAAGGCGTTTTACACCTTACTGTATTACTTTTCTATCTTATAACAGAGACCCTCTCTATTAATCAGTTATTAATGAACTTGCTGGGTGTGTAAACGGAATCAGCAATAGTTTTGAAGGCAGGAAAGGTGGAAGAGGAAAAAACGGAACAAATCTGAAAAGAAGGAGCACCTGAAAAAGAGGTGCTTACTTCAACATGCGGGCAGCATCTTTTGCAAAGTAGGTAATGATGATATCGGCTCCTGCCCTTTTGATAGAGATGAGGGACTCATAAATTGCTTTCTCTTCGTCAAGCCAGCCATTAGCTGCGGCGGCTTTGATCATGGAATATTCTCCGCTTACGTTGTATGCAGCCGTTGGCATCCCATAATCCACCTTGACCCTGTAGACAATATCAAGGTAAGGAAGAGCTGGCTTTACAATTAGTATATCTGCGCCTTCAGCCACATCAAGAGTTACTTCTCTAATAGCCTCATCGCTGTTTGCAGGGTCCATTTGATAGGTAGAACGGTCTCCGAAGGAATATCCTGACTCTGCGGCTTCTCTGAAAGGCCCATAGAAACACGAATGATATTTTGCGGCATAGGACATGATCGGAATATTCTCAAATCCGTTAGTGTCAAGCGCATGTCTAATGGCTTCTACCATCCCATCCATCATACACGACGGAGCCACCATATCAGCACCTGCCTTTGCATGGCTCACTGCAATCTTTCCGATGACCTCAAGGGTGGGATCATTCAGGATTTCTTTCGTTTCGAAATCAACAATTCCGCAGTGCCCATGGCTTGTATATTCACACATGCAGACATCTGTAATCACCACAAGTTCGTCTCCAAGCTCGGCCTTGATTCTCCGGACAGCTTCCTGAACGACATCGGTTTCCCCATATGCAGAACTGCCTTCCGCGTCTTTGAATGCAGGCACTCCGAAAATGATCACTGCCGGAATCCCGAGTTCTGCAATCTCTTTTGCCTCATTTACAACCTCAGAGAGAGGAATATTGTATATTCCGGGCATGGAAGGAATTTCAACAGCAGAATCAATAGTCTCATTCACAAAAATGGGCTGGACCAGGTCGTCTACGGATAAGGTAGTTTCACGCACAAGGTTCCTGATCTTTCCTTTTCTCAATCGTCTTAACCTGACATCTGGAAACATTTGATCACTTCTCTGCTAATTATCTGCGAATTATCTACGAATTATCTGTGAATTATCTGCGAATTTTTGCAGCTTCTGATTCTTTTTTATTAGTTACCTTTTTCAGAAACCCGATCTGTCGCACTCTCGCAATCGGGTTTCGTTTTTTCCAACAGTATCTCACAATTGGGTTTCATTTTTTTCACTTTTGCTGTGTCTTTTTCGAGGCAGAAGACCCTTGAAACTACATCAAGGAACTCGTCGTTTCCGAGCTCTGCGGCCTGGCGGAGAACTTTGGTGGGCTCGGCAAGAATTTTGTTTGCGATGGAATGGGTAAGGTCATCAAGCACATCAGTTTCGATTTTCCCTATAGTATGGTAAGCACAGAGCCTGTTAACGGCTTTTTCCCTCTCCCGTATTCTTACATCATACACTTGCTTGTAAAGTTCAGATATAATCTTATCGGCTCTCTGGCGTTTATACTGGAGGTTTAAAAGCTTGATTTCTTCCTGAATTATAGCTTCGGCTTTTTTAGCTTCCTCTTTCCTCATTTTAAGCGTTCTCTCACTGATCACCCTGAGATTGTCAATATTGCACAGTTCCACGTTATCAAGTTCAGCAACTGATTCCTCGATGTCCCTGGGATTTGCTATATCAATTAAGAGGAGTTTACGGGTTTTATCTCGTTCTTTTATGGCTGTTTCAACCATTTCCCGGGTTAAAATGTAATGAGGAGCACCTGTACCACTAATTACAACATCAGCGTTTTTAAGTTGAGTCTGGACATCATTGAGCTTAACTGCGTGTCCTCCAAGTTCATAGGCAAGTTCTTCGGCTTTCTTGAAGGTACGGTTAGCAATGTAGATTGCCTCAATATCCTTTGCAGCCAGGGCCTTTGCTACAAGAACTCCTATTTCTCCTGCCCCTATCACGAGCACGGATTTTCCTGTGAGCCCATTCAGAATTTCCTCTGCAAGATCCACAGCCGCAGAACCTATGGACACCGAACCTTTATTGATTCGGGTTTCGTTGCGGATACGTTTTCCTACCTGAATAGCTTTATCAAAAGCAGTATCAAGGATTTTTCCGGTCGTTCCCGCTTTTTTGGAGTAAGCATAGAGTTCCTTTATCTGCCCCAGAATCTGGTCTTCCCCAACAATCATAGATTCAAGCCCGCCGGCAAGCCTGAGCAGGTGTTCAAGAGATTCATCATGCCCATAGAAGTCAATAATATGGGTGGAAGCTCCCATTTCCTTTGCAAAAGAGAAAAGTATACTGCTACTGGGGGAAACAACATAAATTTCAACACGGTTGCAAGTTTTTAAGACAACGCATTCATGAACATATTCATGATTATACAAGTTATGGAGCAGACCGTCCAGATCTCCGTGCCAGGCGGACTCCATTTCCTCAACTTTTGCTTTCTTATGGGATATAACCATACTTGAGATTTCTGTCACAGAGAGCCTCCGGATAGAATGAATACAGGAATAGAGTAATAATATAAGGAGCTGTAAATTAAACTTTGTCATAACTCCTAAGCCTTTTTTCACAAACGAATTTTATTTACAGATTATTTTTATTTAAAGCTTCCATTTGCAGAATATTTTGATTCAGGTCGTCTTGAGATTCATATAGCATTGAAATTTTGAGAGTACTGAGATTTTGAAGGTACTGAAACTTTAAGATTACTGAGATTTTGAAGGTACTGAGATTTTGAGAGTACTGAGATTTTGAGAGTACTGAGATTTTGAGAGTACTTTGAAGGTTCTTAATGTTTATAGTTTCCGTCCAGCCCCTTTGATTCCTTTCAGGCTCTTATCTACTGGAATTATCAAGGTAACCTGAAACTATCGCGTACGCCCTTTCAGCTGCTTTTTCATAAGAATCGGAAAATCCATTCCAGACAGCTTCGCTTTCCAGGACTTTCCAGAGAATTGCTTTTCTCTGTCTCTGTTCTGCCACATGCTGTTTGAGATAATTCCTCAGTTCATCTTGAAGCCGGATCATATCGGAATATTCGGGAGTAACCAGGCCTTCGATCTGCCTGCGGGTATATTTTGAGACTGCAGGACTGTGACCGAGAGTGGAAATCCCGATTACGAGGTCTCCTCTTTTTATCACTGATGGGATTACGACACTACCTAAAGTGTCTACCTGATTAATCAAAATATCGTTCTCCCGTGCGATAGCAGTGATCTCCTGGTTAAGTTCAAAATTGCTTGTTGCAGGGATGACAAGAAAAGCTCCTGAAATCAGTTCCCTGAGCTCAGAATCCGAAGCCGTAAGTAAGTCGAGCCGAACAAGCCGCACATGGCCTGAAGCTCCGAGCTCCTGCAGGCCCTGGGAGAATTCAAGGCTGGCAACAAGGGTATCTGCGCAGCCGGAAAAGAGTTTGGCTTTGCGTTCCCCAACCGAGCCTCCCCCAAAGATAACGATTTTCCTGCCAGACAGGTCAAGAATAAGCGGGAGAAAATTGTTTGTTTCAGCCATAGCCAGGAACCTCGCAATAAAAATCTTAATATTTGGACTTAT
>NZ_LZPK01000053.1:0-12663 GCF_001729375.1 Methanosarcina sp. A14
GGCAGTGACACTAAAACTATGTCTGAGTATATCGTAGTATCCTAAAAATTAATACCTTAAGTTGAAAAACAATATAGGACTTACGAGGTTGAACTAAGAAATCAATAGCATGAAACCCTCAACTGTCTACACCTTTAACCTATTGGCAAAGTTAATTGTGCTTGATTTTGTACTTTGAGTGCGTAAGTCCTACAATAAAACGGAGACTTTTTTATTGCATCGGGATCTTGAAGGGTCACGAGTAACCTATTCGTCACAGGCTGTCCGGGAATTGTCTCCAGTAATAAAATAATTCCTTCTTTTTTGATTCAAAGGTCTTATTTGCTTTCTTTTTAGCACTTTTTTATTACTAACAATAATTGCTGGACAGCCTGTTTAGGTTGGGGTGGCCGCCCGCAATTTGATTTTTAGGCTAGAAGTGGTTTTGTCAGCAGTATTCATTCAATTAACTCCCCTCTATTGCGGGAGTTACAGCATGTAACTATTTTTCAGATAAGCTCTCATTTAGCAACGCGTCCTAATATGTAGCTTACAGAGAGGAAGACGGCAATAGCAAGAATAGCGTAAATGGCAAAAAGCAAAAGTGAACCGTACTTACTCAGGATAGGATTTGTGTTATTTATCTGCTCGTTTGTCGGATACATAATGTCCTGCTTGTCATTGCTGTGATCCAAACCCAGAGCATGCCCCAATTCATGTTTTGCAATGGCGAGCATTGCAGTATCACTATATGGGACCCATTTTCCCCATTGAGAAAATCCAACTCCAAGCGTTATGTCTACGCGTATAAATCGCCCATTGACAATATATGGAATGGCATCACCTGCAACTCTAGGAGGAACACCCTGTTCTTTCTGAAGGTCTTCGACCCATCTTATTCTGATATCAGCTTTTTCGGAATCCACAATTTTAAAAACAGGGGTGTAATCCAGTTTTCCATTTCCTCCTTCTGCCCAGTAATTCAGAGCTTTTTGTACCTGTGTGTAATAGGTAGGACTATAATGTGGAGGAACACTTTTGTTATCTATATATACGGTGATAGGAGAATGATCCCAGGGATGATCTACAATTCTTGGATAATTAAACTCCGAAGCTGCCGGAGCAATGGGCAAAATAAGTACCGTCAACAACAGTAAAAAGAGTAATCTTATTCCATGCATACTGTTTCGGGTAATATGAATCTGCCTCCATATTATTATTAAATGATCCTTATTAATATGATCCTGAGAATTAATAAGATATTATCAACAAAACGCAATTAAAAGCAATTGCTGATCTACACAGGAACTAAGAGCAATCTGCAAAGAAGAAAAGTGAGACTATTGATCTGACTTTATTCTCTCTTTTTGCTTGCTAACCAATTTAAAAGTGAGACAATTGATCTGACTTCAGTCTCTCTTTTTGTTTGTTAACCAATTTAAAAGTGAGACATTAATCTGACTTCAGTCTCTCTTTTTGTTTGTTAACCAATTTGATTCGCTGTTCACAGAGGTCACTTCGCCTATGGTTTTCGTTTGTTCCCCTTCACTACTCCCTTTGCTAATATGTGAACGTACTTTCATGAAGTAAGCCAGGGCTGCAATGGGCAGGGCATAGCCTATTCCATATACTGCCAAATCTGTCTCTTGCGGTTCAAAGATAACGCTCAAGAAATTAACTCCCAGTACGACAATAGTAAGCCCCACGAGGTTTAATTCTAGCTCTTCGATATTGTTTACTTTTACCCATTCTGGTAAAGGTAGCGGCTGTATAAACAACTGGTATAGCCCGAAAGATGTAAGGAAAAGCACCGTACCGACTAAAAAGAGGTGTACAGTCTCCACAATTTCAACAATGATACTCTTCTCTGGACCTTCTTCTGATATTCCGTTAATGAGTTCTCCAATGAAATGAATAATATCTATGCCGCCTTTAACAAATAAGACGCAGGCAGCAATCGCCAGCCCTATCACTGGAATCAACACAAAAAAACGCATTCCTGCAATGAATTTTACAACTTTCATTGGCAGACTCCTGTTTTAAGGAATTTAATAAAAAAGTCTAACCTATCCTTCTTCAATGTAACTTCTCAATCATGGGCCATCTGGTCGAGAGCAGCTGCTATCGCCAGGATAAGTGCACTGTCCTGTCCGGGCTCAATCTCCACACCATAAGTATCTCTTATCCGGAACCATCTTTTTGAGACCTCTGCGACTTTTTCCCTCCCGGCTTCAATCTTATACTCATGGTCTAAAATATTACCCCGGACATCCATCTCAGGTCCATCTACGACTTCAACTTTCCAGCGGTCGCGAAGAGGTGAGATCAGAGCTTTTTTGATCGTTGCAACTGTTTTTCCATCCGCATCCTGGACGCCCATCGTATCCTTTATCCTGAGAAGTTTCTCCTGGAGTTTGTATACCTCATTACCCTGCTCATCCTTGATAATCAGGGTATCACGCAGGCGGAGAGCTTTGCCGTCCACATAGAATTCCCTTTTTCCAGTTTCGTTTTCTATCCGGTAGTCGTCTCCTATAGAAACAAGTTTTTCATGCATTTTGTAGCGTTGTATGCTTTCTTCTCCACGGCCCTTGAGACCGCCCATGATTCGTCTCATCAATAATCACTCCTTTTGTTTACTACATTTACGTACCTTTGAAGGCAGCTTATTTATTCTGTTATTAAATTAGGGAAGATTATACTGTTAGCTTACCGGCCCCAACAACCTGTGACACTGGGCCTTGTTTCCAATTATAGTCTAAGCTATGGCTCTCTTCAGGCTGCCCAGAAATTTTCCCCCACATAAATAAATGAATAAATATGCAGTACTAAATATGTATTATTTTATAATTTTAAAATTTATAATATAAATGAACTTCGTTTTACAAACTGCAGTTAAGCTGCCAGCTATTGATTTCTTATATTCCCATTTTTTATTACATCCTCATTTCCCGCAGATTTCTATTTCAGATAAAGCTTTAACCTTCAGGTGCTTCCGATTCCCTGCAAAAGCTTATCCATTATCTGATCAACTGTAAAGCTTGCCGCTTTCTGGCGTGGAGGAAATTCTTTGAATGTCTCCAGAAAATCTGCCACAACACCCTGGGATGGCACCAGCAGGAACGCGTGGTCCAGTAACCAGTCATAGTAGGTGTTTGAGGTCTGATCCGCCCTCTCATAAGGGTCTGTACGCAGGTTGAATATTTTCGGTATTCGCAGCGGGACAAAAGGTTCAGCCCATACCTGTAATGTACCGGTAGCGCGCTGCTCCATAAAGACCATTTTCCAGTTGTCATACCTGGAGCTACCAGGATACCTGTAATGTACCGGTAGCGCGCTGCTCCATAAAGACCATTTTCCAGTTGTCATACCTGGAGCTACCAGGTCTCCATCGTCAGAGAAGTAAAAGAACCCGATACGTGGAGATTTTTCCTCTTTCCCGGTCAGGTAAGGAAGCAGGTTATAGCCATCAAGATGCACTTTGAAAGTTTTGTCCTCTGCCTTGTAGCCTTTTTTGAGCTTTTCCTTGATATCCGGCTCTCCGGCTGCTGCAAGCAAAGTGGGCAGCCAGTCAAGATGGCTCACAATCTCGTTAGAAACCATGCCTGCCGGAATCTTGCCAGGCCAGCGCATTACTTCAGGCACGCGGAAAGCTCCCTCTCAGCAGGAATTTATCTCATTGCGGAATGGGGTCAGGCTGCATCGGGCCAGGTATTCATATTGGGTCCATTGTCTGTGCTGTAGACAACGATAGTGTCTTCTGCAATGCCCAAGTTCGTCCGGCAAATTCAAAATTACTCCCACCTGCCAGTCATGTTCAATCATGCGGTCATGGTATTCCGATTGCCAGCGCCCGGACTGCCCCTTAATCCTCTGGAATATGTACCCTGAATGCATCCAGGGTGTATTTAACCAGACAAAAAACGGTTTTCCAGCCGCATGCTTGCGTTTGATAAAATCAATGGCCGCATCCAGAAATTCCAGATCTACGGTTTCCATGCGTTTTCTGGTCAGCGGGCCGGTGTCCTCGATGCGACCGTCGGCATAGCTGTGGATTACACCCCTTGGGCCATAGTTTTTCCGGAAATTGGGATAATCTTTCTCAGAGGGATAGTCAGGTTTTTCCGGTTCCTCTTCAGCATTCAGGTGGTAGAGATTGCCATAAAATTCATCGAAACCATGGTTAGTGGGCAGATATTCGTCCAGGTCTCCAAAATGGTTCTTTCCAAACTGTCCTGTGGCATAACCCAGCGGTTTCAGCAGTTCGGCGATTGTAGGGTCTTCGGGATGAATTCCCTCTCTGGCTCCTGGTATTCCCACCTTGCTCAATCCTGTACAATACGCTCTGTCCTGTGATGAAAGCTGCTATCCCAGCAGTACAGCTCTGTTTCCAGTAAGAGTCTGTAAATCTGATACCTTCGTTTGCTATCCTGTCAATGTTTGGTGTTCTATATCTCATCAGCCCATCGCTGTAGCAGCTAAGGTTGGTGATTCCGATGTCATCTCTCCAGATGACCAGTATATTTGGTTTCTTTTCTTCCATTCTTATTCCCTCCAAATAGAATGGTTTATGGCTCGGTCGTTTATGGCTCGGTCGGCAATTTAAAGCAACCTTCCGAAATTTGATAGATAAAGTTAATTTTTTTCTTCGCTATACCCCGTTTATCTCACAATCGCATAATTTATCCATACTGCGGAACCCTTTGCTTTACCTAATTCTCGTTTCTCCTTTCGCGTTAGTTTTCCTTAGACCATGACAACGTTTAAACTTTCGGCCGCTGCCACAGGGACAGGGATCATTGCGCCCTGCCCGGGAGAAAGCATCTTCCAGAGCCATAATTCTCATAACTTCCGAAACCGGATAACCCCTGCGAATTAAGCCGGTCAGAATCTGTATCGGAAAGTCGATATGTCGGAAGAAAGCTTTCCAGCCCTCGCATAGGTAGTTCAGTCCGGTTTCTCCGGCAGGAGTGGTAAGGAAGCGGTTTTTAGGGCATTCTCCCTGGCAGGCAAAAAGTACCTCACATTCCCGGCATACCTGTGGGAGATTGTCGCGTTTGTTCTGTCCGAACCTGTACTGCTTTTCCAAAGCAGCAAGCTCAGAAATCTCTTTTTCCATAATATTGCCAAGCAGGTAGTCCGGTTCCACAAAATGGTCGCATGAGTAAAGATCGCCATTGTGCTCCAGAGCAAGCCCAGTACCGCACGTTTCCTCAAAAACGCACATTCCTGAAGGCATACCTAGCCATTTGCGTGCAGAAGCTTCAAAAGTTTGCACGAATACCTTTCCCACATCGTTTCTTACCCACTCGTCAAAAATGCGGCTCAAGAAACTGCCAAACTGCTCTGGCTGCACAGAACGGTCCGAAACTGTGTCTCCTCTCTGATAAAGAGTATGCCCCTTTTCATTGATTCGCTCTACAACCGGAATAAACTGCATCCAGTCTGTCCCTACTTCATCCCGAAGGAAGTGGTAGACTTCAAGTGGATAATCGGCATTGGCTCTATTTACTGTGGTCAGGACATTGTATTCAACGCCGTGTTTTTGCAGCAATCGAAGCCCCTTCATGACCTGGTCGAAAGTTCCATTCCCTTTTTTGCCCACCCTATAGGTGTCGTGCAATTCACGAGGACCGTCGATGCTGATCCCTATAAGAAAATTGTTTTCCTTAAAAAACCGGCACCATTCGTCATCCAGCAGCGTGCCGTTTGTCTGCATCGTGTTTTCGAAAGTCAGGCCAGGCTTTCTGTATTTTTCCTGCAGTTCTATTGCACGCCGATAAAATTCAACTCCCATAAGCGTGGGTTCCCCTCCCTGCCAGGCGACGGTTACCTGCGAGCTTTGGTGAGCTGTGATGAGTTGCCGGATGTAGTTTTCCAGAACTTCATCTGACATGCGGAACTTGCTGCCTGGGTAGAGTGCTTCTTTAGTCAGGAAGAAGCAGTAGGAGCAGGCAAGGTTGCAAATTGCTCCTGTTGGCTTTGCCAGCACATGAATTCTGGGAGGCAGATAGTTTTGTGTCATTCAGTATTTTCCTCCCTGCGTCGGAATAACTAGATATAACGTACAGCGCGTTACCGGCAAAAACGTTCTAGAACCTGTGGGCCTTGATGATAATAATTCTCCCTCTTTCTAAATAACTGGGAGTCCCCTGGTTCCTGGGATGTATTTCCGTTTATTGCCTTGCCATGACCATGCGTGTTTCAGCTTCCTTGTCCTCGATTAGTTTGCCACTCACGTCCACATTTACGCTGTAGATCTTGCCTGTGAACTCAAAAGGAGGCTCGTAATCAGGTGTAACTGGTGCTCCATGAGCTGAGCCACAGGTAATCCCACTGGTTAGCCCGAGTACAAGCGGAGTCGTTACAGGGACCTCAGACTGGCCGACTAATTTCCCGTCTATATAGAGCTGAGCCTTTCCAGGTGTCCCCTTACCATTGGTAACATCTGGCTTACCGGTCACCTCAAACTCGAAGCGAAGTTGATGCCGTCCTTCTGGAACATTTTCTCCGGATTCTACATGATAAAGAGCCTTGGCTACATAGTTATGTACCCAGTGCAGCTTTCCACCTTTAATATAAAACGAATAGCCGGCATCGATACCACCATGGGCAAGCAGGATGCCTTCAGCACCCTCTGGTGGAATCTCTACATCGGCAGTGATGCTGTGTGCACGGTTAAGAACATTGACAGCTGCGTTTGCGGGAACTGGCTGAGTTCCGGGATAATAAACGTAGTTAATCCGATCGGCTGCAATCTGTGGCCGTTCATCAGCAAGGCGCAGCACTCCTCGGGCATCGATAGGCAGCACATTATATTTTCCTGCCTCTGCATACCAGGTAGTAATCATCTCGATTAACTTCGGCCGGTTTTCTGCAGCTACATTTTCGTTCTCTGTCCAATCCTTTTGAACATTGTAAAGTTCCCAGCCTTTTGCATCCAGCTCGGTCAACTTTTCTGCAGTAATCGGTTCACCAAAGGGTTTTCCTGCTTCAGTAAATGAAGGACCAGGCCATGGGCATACGGCACGCCAGCCATCATGATACAGGGAGCGGTGGCCCATCATCTCGAAATACTGGGTGTGGTGCCTGGTAGGTGCACTGGCATTGTCGAGAGTATACGCAAAACTTACGCCTTCAATAGGCGATTGGGTTACACCTTTGATAGCAGTCGGAGGTTCGATTCCCAGGCAGTCCAGAACTGTGGGTACCATATCGATAACGTGTGCATACTGATTTCGGACTTCGCCTCTTGCCTTTATTCTTCTGGGCCAGTGGACTATGAAGGGGTCGCTGACACCGCCACGGTATGTTTCACGTTTCCAGCGGCGGAAGGGCGTGTTTCCAGCAAAGGTCCAGCCCCAGGCATAGTGGTTGAAGGTCTCCGGGCCCCCTAGCTTATCCAGCAATGAGAGGTTCTCCTCTAGCGACTCAGGCACGTTGTTGAAAAATAAATTCTCGTTGACCGATCCCGCAGAGCCGCCTTCGGAGCTGGCACCATTGTCGGAAATCACCATGATTAAGGTATTTTCAAATTCACCAGTGTCTTTCAGAAACTGCAGCAACCTGCCGATGTGGTAATCGGTGTGCTCCAGAAATCCGGCAAAGACTTCCATCATGCGGGCATAAAGCTTCTTTTCTTCCGGAGAGCATTTTTCCCAGGGCTTGACATCCGGGTCATGGCGAGATAGTTTTGCATCTTTTGGAACGATGTCCAGTTCTTTCTGCCGTGCGAATGTTTTCCCCCTGTAAGCCTCCCAACCGTCATCGAATTTCCCTTTGTATTTGTCTGCCCATTCCTTAGGAACATGATGAGGAGCATGCATGGCTCCTGTGCAGAAATACATGAAAAAAGGCTTGTTTGGAGCTACCTGTTTGGCATCGGCAATGAACTGAATAGCTTTGTCCGTCAGGTCCTCATTCAAGGTGTAACCTTCTTCGGGAGTCCCGGGTGGGTTTACAGAATGATTATCACAGGTCAGCTCAGGGTAATACTGGTGAGTTTCACCTCCCAAAAAGCCATAAAAGCACTCAAAACCTCTTCCTAAAGGCCAGCGGTCATAAGGTCCGGCTGCCGAGATCTGGTCTGCAGGCGTCAGATGCCATTTGCCTATAGCATAAGTATTGTATCCATGCTCGAGAAGGATCTCCGACAAAAAGCCATTTTCAAAAGGTATATAGCCGTTGTAGCCGGGATGGCCTGTTGAACCCTCTGTAATACAGGCCATGTTGTTTGAATGGTGATTTCTGCCGGTCAATATGCATGAACGGCTAGGAGAGCAAAGCGCAGTCGTATGCATATTACTGTAAATGAGGCCTCCCGCAGCCAGGCTGTCCAGGTTTGGTGTCTGGATAGGGCTGCCATAACACCCAAGTTGTCCAAAGCCTGTGTCGTCCAGCACAATGAAAAGTACATTTGGAGCCCCCTCTTTGGCGCGCAGTGGTTCCGGCCAGGCTGGTTCAGACTTGTCAAACGTGCGCCCGATTACGCCTGGAAAAGTGGTTCCTGATTTGTATTCTTTTAGTGGCATTTGTCCCCCTATCATATTAAAATTCATAAAAAATTTATATAATTAAGGGTGTGAAGAGGAACTGAATTTACCCTGCACCCCACTCGTTTTCTTCTTGAATTTTTGTTCTTGACTTATTTTTGTTTTCGACTTAAACTAAATTACGGAAAAACTAATTTTCTCAGAGAGGCGCTTTTTCGATCAAATTTTAGCGTGCTGGAGCTGCTTCTTCTTCAACAAATGTCTCATGCAGCTTTTTCTCTTCTTCTGCGGACAGATTGGTAGCAATGACTTCAAACTTGAATTGTTTCATGGCATCTGCGACTCTATCTTCTACAGCATCACTGGTCATCAAAAAGAGAGCTGAAGTGCCTTCAGTCACTTTGCTGCGCACTGACTTTATGAAATCATCACTGATACCCACATGAGACATGGAACCTGCAAGTGCGCCCATTGCTGCCCCAACAACAATACCAAGTATAGGAACAAAGAAAATCAGGCCAAAAAGCATACCCCAAAAAGCTCCACTCAATGCGCCCACACCTGCTAAATTGTGCAGTTGCTCTGTTTTTGGCTTCTTTTTCCCTTCAGGCCAGGTAACTATGGCTGCGTCATGCAGGTTGATTAATTGTCTCTTGCTTAAGTCCTCAACCACGTGAAGCGCTTTTTGGGCGCTGTCGGCGGTATCAAACTCCAGAACTGTTAAAGTTGCCATTACTCAAACCTCTTTTATGTTGCATACTTCGTTGATTATTGTGCTTTCGTGTCAGTTCACCAATCGAGATGAGACCATAATCTCCACTAGCTTTTTGTAAATCTTGAAAAACCTGGGTTAATCATGTCTTCTTCTCTAGGTTACTCATTTTCTGCTGTCTTAACAACAGCAGCACAGTAGCCAGGAAAAAACCCTACTTAAATTCCTCAAGCCATTTTTGTCCGAGGTCAGGGAATAGCCAATTTATTACAGGAAAGCCCATTGTGTGATTCAGTATGATTTTTCACACAATGTGATCTTACGTCTCTTCCATACTCTGATATTATACTCTGATATTATACTCTGATATTATACTCTGATATTATACTCTGATGTCATATTCTGATATATTTCTACAGACTCCGCTGTCCAGATCTAGGTGAATCAATTTAAATTATCTTTTTTTGAATTATAGGTTTCAACCCGGATGCTGAGAATCCATCAGAATCCATCAAATGAGGTCTCATTAAGAAAATCGCTTTCCGGTATCTATCATTACTTTTACTGTTGTAATCCCCCAACTAAACCTTCGAGATTTTCCCCCAAGCTCATCGTTTAATAATTCATTTTATATAATTATTTTTTTATACATATTACCTTATGCGTATTGATTTATTTTACCAAGTATAACGAAATAAATTGCTATTCAAAAAAGCTGATTCTACATTTACTAAGGATGCCAACAAAGCCTGTGAATTAGATTCTTCCACCCATTCGCTAGCAAGTTTTACTTCATGAAACCATTCGTTAGTAGGTTTTACTTCATGGACTAAAATTCGTTGTAAGTCAAACCATAATATTGATTTATTATTTTGCTCGTAAGTTTTTATCTTCTGTTCTAAAGCCCAATTATAGACAAATATTCTAAAGTCCAATTATAAACAAATATACAAGCTCCAAAATAAATGTTTATAAGTCTTTTTTGACCTTTTTTAGGATAGATTCGGTATTTATAGGCTTTTCACATCTATAACAATAGGCTTTAAATAAATAATTTTTTTAAAGGTTATTTTTTGAAGTTGACGGCTTTCATCTACTACCTGCCACCTTCCGGTTCTTACCGAAAGTTGCCGAGGAAGTGAACTTCTCGCCTTAGAGCTAAAATGTGAACGTGAACGGTGTGTTGACTTAAAACTCAGTCCTTTCATTGGACATTTCCAGGGCTCTTTATAGTTAAATTACTCCAAGCTGCATTAGCCGGGCAACGGATATCAGTATGATTCCTGTTGTCAGCCTTATTTCCACTCTCCATCTTTCCCTGAATTCGGTGACTTTATTCGGGCTGAGTCCGAAAGCAAGGAGGAGGCCAAGAACTATTACTGGAAGCAGAAGTCCTATATGGTAAATACCAATATATAACGTTCCTCTGGCAATATCGGTTTTTGTTGCCAGGATGCTCAGGAGTGAGAGAAAGATTGCTCCTACGCAAGGAGCCTTGACCAGAGAAAACATGCTTCCTGATAGGAAGGACAGCGACACAAGGCTGTTCTGGTCCATTTTGCCCATAAAGTTTTTTAAGGGCTTGGGAGTCCTGAAAGTAGTTCTCGCATGTTTTTTCAGCCAGTAGCCATCAAAAATATGCCAGAAGCCGAGCAGGGCAATGATAAGGATTGAAGCTCCTATAAAACTTTCCTGGATATCAGGCAGGAAATTAACAACGCTGAGGATGCCTATTCCGGCAAGCATATACATGGCAAAGATTCCTGCCGAAAAACCAAGTGTAATTTTGAGCATATCCTTTCTTCTTCCATGCTTGGCAAGTGTAACTGAAGCAAGAAAAGCCATTACCGCAAGGAGGCAGGGGTTAAAACCCGCAAGAATGCCTGCTGCCAGAAGTAAGAAGGGGCTGATTTTTTCAAAGTGCTTGTTTTTTCCGTCTCGAGTCTCTGTCATGGGGAGCGCGAGATTCTCGGCAAGAAGTGTAGAAGGTATCTGAGTTTCCGTCAGAAAAAACCCTGCTGTGCTTAGATATATTTCATAAAAACCGCCCGTCACCTGTCCTCCAGATACCGTGGCTGAAGCGATGGATACAGGGGTCAGTAACAAAAAAATGCAGACCAGCGCAAAAATTCCTTTGTGTACAAACAACTTAGGCACATTTTTCTTGTTCATATCTTTTTCCAGAACTATTTTATAACATGATTTTAAACATCCGGGACCAAGACACATAATCTCTACTGAAATTCAGATTTTTACTCGTTTTAATTTTCTTATTGAAAGAGAGAGTCTGTATCCAGATTGAGTTTTCTTTCGTTAATTTTTTCTTTTATAGTAAAAAAATTATTTATTGATAACAATTATTTCTTTTGATTTTACTAATTAGTGCGATACTTTATGTGATACTTTTAGCCTTAATTTGTGGATATATATTAATTTTATTGTGAAGCTGATTCCGTAAATTAAAAATTACTTTTCAGAATTCCGTACCTTCTCTTTTTTGCTGCAATTACTGAATTAGCACTTATTTCCTCTCTGATAACTAAATAAAGTTTTTCTGGGCCATATTCTTCATCAATAATATAAAATAATGCTTTTCCTTTCTACTTAATTTGTTTTAATAACCAAGTGCACGTTTTATATTTAATTTATATTTATATTTAATACTTTTACTTTTTTGTGGCAAAAAGAGGAAGAAACGTTTAATTTAAAACCGTTTTTATAAAATATTCAATTTAGGAGTCCCACTTATCATGAAATTTTATATACAGTAAACACAATATTCAATTTTGTATAATGATTCGTTAAGCATCCTGATGTTTGTATATATCAGCATTTTTACAATATAAATTTAGTAATTTTTGAAAATATTTCTATCATTTCGTAGAAATATAAGTTTGCAGAGATGATTTAATTGGCTAGTAGTGCAAGGAAAAAGTTTATCATTATAGGATTTCTTCTAATGACTGTTTTACTTATCTACATCTCTCTTCCCATAATTATTCCTTTTATTTTCACAGGATCAACAGCACCGTTTTTTGTAATACATAACGATGATAGAAAAAGTCATGAAGCAGCAGTTGAAGTGTTTGATCAAAATAACAAATCAGTGATAAACGAAACATATAGCCTTGAACCTAAAAGTGATTTCTCACAATCTCGTCCTTTAAGTTTAAAGTTATCCTGGGAAAAAAAAGAGTATATATTTAAGGTAACTATGGATAAAAAAATTACAAATATGACTAAAGTGGAAATTCCAAATCGTCGTACTTCTGTATACATACGTTTATACTACAAAAACCACGGAGATATTCCTCACATGGACTATGAATCCCCTAAGATAATTCCTATTTTCATTCAAACTGTAGAACGGATGTGCTAAGAAACTATTAAAAAATGTAGATATCAGTTGAAAGAAAATTTTGATAAAAACCTATAACCCGATGGTATTATCGAAACAATGGTTCAAGTAATAAAGTCAAG
>NZ_LZPK01000054.1:0-9312 GCF_001729375.1 Methanosarcina sp. A14
GACAAACTTTCGCACAAATTTCACAGACAAGGCAGGCTTCACTGTCTTTCATTTCCAGAAAATCCGCATCTAACAAACCTCTTGTTATAGCTCCAACAGCTCCAACTGCCAGGTTGCCTTTGGGGCATGCCTGTACGCAGGTCCCGCAGCCAATGCATCTTTCAGGGTAATAGATTAATTGCTTGCCTTTTATTTCAGCAAAGACAGACAATATCATATCTTCTTGCATTTTGCTAACCTCCCAACATTGTTCTGTGCAACTACTGCCGCACAGCAGTTCGTTATCGTGTTGAATGACCATTTAACCGCATATTTCACAGCACTGAATTCGCTTTTTTTGCGTATCGGAACTTCTACATCTACAGAGTTCTAGGAATAGACCTTCTCCCCTGCATCCAGAAGGATTGGATACCCTCTGTATGAGGAAGTTTTTCAGTGTTCAGAAACCAGGCGCAGAGTTTAGGATAATCCTTCGTTTTTTCAGAGCCGAGAATAAGTCGGTCCCTTTTATACTACTAGCTTCCTCAGACGCCTGTTTGTTTACCGTGACCGCCATTTCCCCCAAATTAACGATCTTTAATCCATTGTTTCCGATGGTCGCTCCGGCAAGGATATGGGATGGACCAGGCATGCAGCTTTTCGTTTCGCAGGTCACGTATATGCGCTCCCCACCTGCGCTTCCCACCCTGGACGTCGAGCTCTCTATTTGCAATATTGAGCATCTGGATACCGATTAATGCCACTGAAGTCAGGAAGCCATGAAAGAGAACGACCTATTCAATCTGTGAAAGCAGTTCAGGATCTTTTATCTGCTTCATGATTACTTCCATAGCTTCTTTCTCTAAGTGCGAGTTTTTATGCAATGTATACACCCCCAAAGGTTCAACTGCTATTATTTTTGAATCTGAATATCAGATAAGATACTGTGCATATTTATATAATAAATATAATATATAATAGTTATTAAACAATATTTATTCTCAATAAATGTTGTTCGTGAGTTGCAGAAAACAATATCATAAAAATCTCTACAATTATTATTTAGCAAATTCAAAACCATTTAAAAGTTCAATACACGATGAAGCATCAGGCGATGCAAAAAGTTAAACACTGAGTAAATTTCGATTATACTTTGGTACTTAGGAATGATCATGTAGAAGAAACAAATTTAAAGTTGAAGTTAAATAACGAGCCATCTGTATACGATATTTTAATGCAATAAAATAAATAAAAAAACGAAATAATTTTGGGGTAAAACTTCGTTATGTTTTGACAGACATAACGTTATATATAGTTTGCATGCTTTCATGGTTATTGAGGATCACAGAAGATAAAATCTTGTTCAAAAAAAGTTTCAAATCCCCGAAAAGATTCAGGTTCATGTTCAGGCAAAGGTAAAATGCTGAAAAATCAACCTTTGGACCTCCACCCATGAGCCCTCAACTTAATTCATAATAGAATATGAACAGAGAAAAATAATTCTCTATTCCAGAAACTTGCCTATTCTCAGAGAAAATAAAATCCATTATTTCACATCCTTGCTCCAAATAGAATATAATAATGGGTTTTTTAAGAGATAATGGCAAGAGGGGAAGTTAAATTTCAAAAAAAAGAAGGATGGGCTTGTTTTGGCAAGATTTAATATATAAATTTAAAAGGTTCAATTTGGGTGTAAATGTTGGGCTCTTGAAATAAGTATGTTCCTGTAGTTCTGTGATCCTCATTTGATAGCTAAAAAATTTAAGTTTAAAAAAGCAAACCTTCTAAGGTAATTCTACGGCAAATTCCAGTAAGAAAGGATAAGAGCAAGCTTCAGATACAAAGATACAATGAAATGTACTCAGACAAAACTCTCATAAAATTGGAAGAATCTATTTTTTGCATCTATACATAATGATATTATCCATTTTCTCAATATGAAGAAATTTCCATATTCGGAGAAGCAGGCTTCTCAAGAGGAAAGTACTATTCATATTAATATATAGAATAAAGCCATATTATATATACGCAAACTATATTATCAATTAGATCATAAGTGAGAAAGCAAGTGTTCATAATAAACACTTGAAGGAGGAGCAAGGAAATGAAATTAAGTGCACGCAATGTTTTAAAAGGAAAGGTTAAAAGTATTGTTACGGGGATGGTCAATTCTGAAATCGTAATAGAATTGCCTGGCGGAGTAGAAATGACATCTATCATTACAAAAACCTCAGCTGAAAATCTGAAGCTAAAAGAAGGAAGCGAGGTATACGCAATTGTCAAGGCTTCAAATGTGATAATCGGTACAGATTAATCCCCAATTCATTTCATGCACAAAGCATGAAAATTAGTAAGTAATGTTATTCCACTCTGCAAGAGTCCATTAAACCCTGCTTATTTTTTGATGGCTGTGGCTTAAAAAAGTAAAGTATGACGTACATTTGCAGAGTGTGAATAATTTAATATCAGTTTGTGTCTTTAGCGGGACATTATTAATTAGGATTTATTTTTAAATTTAATTTTCATAATCTAGACTCAATTTTCAGAATTGATAGCGTTTTACTAAAAAATTTTTACCTTATGATAATCCATTTTAATAAGCGTTTTGCTATCTCTTACATAAGATTATCCCGAAAATAAAAGACATGGTCATTATGTTGGATAAGGTATGGTTTCCTTTATCTCTTACGCTCTGGGTAGCAACCATATCATCAGTTCTGGTCCTTTGCACTGGCATAATCATAGCTTATGTATTTGCGAGGCGTGATTTCTGGGGAAAAGAACTTGCAGAGCTTTTAGTAACACTACCTCTAGTTCTCCCACCCACCGTAATAGGATATCTTCTGGTTATTTTTGTAGGTAGAAAAGGCCTTCTTGGCCATTTCATTTACAACTTTTTTGGCACTGGGATCATGTTTACCTGGCAGGCAGCAGTCATTGCGGCTTATACAGTTTCCCTTCCTCTTATGGTGAGAGCTGCTCAGGCAGCCATTGAAGCAGTAGATAAAGAGCTTGAATATGCAGCCTATATCCTTGGAAGAAGTGAAACTGAAACTGCTCTCCTAATAACCCTCCCCCTTGCAAAAAGGGGTATACTGGCCGGGCTGGTACTCAGTTTTGCAAGGGCTGTCGGAGAATTCGGAGCAACACTTATGCTTGCAGGGAACATTCCGGGAAAAACGAACACAATGTCTCTCTCGATATACAGTGCTTTTCAGGCAGGCAATGATGAACTTGCTCAGACTCTGGTCTTAATCCTTATTCTTATATCCCTGCTGGCTATATCTCTAACTGGACGATTCATAGGAAAATTAGAGGTATAGTTTTGGGCGTTAAAATTAAACTTAAAAAACAGTATAACGAAGCTAATACCAATGAGAAAAAAGGCATTAAGAAATCCTTTGCGTTAGATGTCAGCTTTGAAATGGAAAACGAACTTGTCGTACTTTTTGGACCTTCAGGGTCAGGAAAGACCACACTGTTTAAATGCATATCCGGAATTACGGATCTTGATGAGGGAAAAATAACCGTAGGAAATAAAGTTTATTTCGACAAAGAGAATAAAATCAACCTGCCTATTCAGAAACGCAACCTGGGTTATGTTTTCCAGAGCTATACTCTTTTTCCCCATATGAATGTAAGAAAAAATATAGAATGTGGGCTCAAAGGCTGGGAGAAAGAATCCAAGGAAGAAAGGGTTCGAGAAATGCTAAGCCTTCTTCATATTGAGGAGCTGGAAACCCGATATCCATCCCAGCTGTCAGGTGGGCAAAAACAGAGAGTAGCTCTGGCAAGGGCACTGGCTCCCAAACCTGAAATTTTGCTTCTGGACGAACCATTCTCTGCACTTGATCTGGAAATTAGAACCAGACTTGCACAAAAAATAAGAGATTTGCAAACCAAAATTGGGATACCTGTGTTGTTTATCACCCACAGTTTGGAAGAAGCTTTCCAGCTTGCCGACAAGATTCTTGTC
This sequence comes from Methanosarcina sp. A14, assembly GCF_001729375.1. Taxonomy (NCBI): domain Archaea; kingdom Methanobacteriati; phylum Methanobacteriota; class Methanomicrobia; order Methanosarcinales; family Methanosarcinaceae; genus Methanosarcina; species Methanosarcina sp. A14. Next base: position 3,956 of record NZ_LZPK01000054.1, read on the forward strand.
TTATATGAGGGAAAAGCTCAACAGTTCGGGACCCCGGAAGAAATATTTTATCATCCTAATAACTTGCATGTGGCAGAACTAGTTGGGATATCAAATATTTTCAATGACGCTTATGTTAAAGAATGTGACGAAGAGTCAAAATGTACAGTGTTAAAAAGTGGAGACCTGATTTTAAGGATAAAAACTCAGAGATTCGAACCTGGAGATAAAGTTTTCTGGGGAATTCATCCTGAGAACATCACTCTTCTTTTGCCTGACTCACGTTCTGAAAATCAAAATGACAACACTTACTCCGCCCGTATCAATAGTATAACCAATAAGGGACCAAAAAAGCGCATCACACTTAAACTTGCCAGATATAACAAAACCCTGACTGCAGAGGTGCCTGCGCAGTGTGTTGATGCTCTGAGACTGCATACAGGCGATCTATGCCTGGCAAAATTGGAAATGACTAAAGTAGTGGCATTCCATAAATCATAACTCAATGAATAACAATATTTAGAGATATAGAAAAAATTCAACTTTTGGCTGGTTATTTATAAGGAACATACTATCAATAGCGTAAAACATTGTGGTATAAGCATTATGATATAAGCATTATGATATTATTTTTTGGTATGCCATTACATCTAGCAGTTGCCCAAATTTCTCTCCTACTTCCTTATAATGCGCACATTTGCTAAAGCCGTTTCTCACAAATAAATTAATACTCTTAGAATTTTCTCCGCATATTGTCGCAATAAGTACGTGAATATTTTGCTTTTTTGCAATATCTTCAATGAACTTAACAGCCTGGCTGCCTATGCCTTTACCTATGTAATCCGGCTTTAAGTATACAGTTACTTCAGCAGTTCCATCGTATGCTTCACGCTTTTTGTACTGAGTCAATATTACATATCCATTAATTTTATCAGCAGATTTTATGACAAAAGTTTTATATTTAGGATTTTCAAAGAATACCAATTCTCGCATTTCATCTTTTGAGAAAGCATGCGCGTGAAAGGTTACATTTGTGTTGAGAACATAGTGGGTATAAATTTCCAAAACATCATTCAGATGTTCTTCCTTTATTTCATCAAAAATAACTTTGCACATTTTGATCTGCCTTTAAAAACTTAATTTTTTATATTAAAAAGTCATTCAATCAGATTGAATTATTTAAAAGGTTTCCTGATGGCCGTTATTATTCCAAGTATATAGGCCAATCCAACATAATACTGAATATCAACTATTATACCAACCCTATTCGTGGAATCTAAAATTTGAGACAAACATGAGAAAGTACCTGCAGCTTCCTTATTTTATGAAATTTACAAGAAAAAGGATCAAAATTTGGTAAAATTAGAAATGGATAAAGTGAGTGGTATTCCATAATTTTAAATCAATAAATAACAGAATTTGGATATGAAATAACCCCCTATGCTCAAAACTTGCTTCTTTGGATTTAGTATTTTAGTAGCTACTCAAATTCTTCTAATGAAACAGTTCCAACAATCCCGTTGATCAAAGTTAAAAACGGTTTTAGGGATCAGTTTGTTTTCTGGGTCTTTATTGATTTCAGTCACTGAATTTTGAAAGAAATCATCAATTTTTACGCTCCCATATAAAAATCTCAGCATTCTTCATGCAGATTGCTTATCCGTAAATCATTATTGAATCAAGTCTTACAGTCCTATCTTTGTCCAGTAACTGCAAGTACTACAATACTGGGTCTCACCATCGGAGTGCAATTTTAGTTTAGAATGGCATTTTGGACATATTTTTAGATGTTTCATGAACAAAACCCCTTCCTTCTTCTAGTTCTTCTTTTCACCTTATTATGGGAGTATGCTTCCTCTTAATATTATAAATAATTTATGTAAAATAGTAGCATAAATTGAACAGAAATCCCATACAGTACAGAGATTAGATTTTGCGGTTATAAAAAGGACAAATGAGTTCAATATAAAATACGATCAACAACTCCTATCATTTTCAGCCCGAAATAGAGCATTATAACTATGAATAGATGCTTCAAATGCTCGGGATTCATAAGATGAGCAATTTTAGCTCCGTTTTTTGCTGCAAGAAACGCCGGAAATGCAAGTAAAATCCAATTTAAAAGATTTACGTATCCAACAGAATAAGAAGGGAGTCCAGCCTTTCCCCAGCCATTGATTATGTACCCAATAGATCCACTAAAAGAGGTAAAGATTATTACTGCAGCTGAGGTCCCTATGGCTTTTCGCATATCTAAATGAAGAAAAATCAACATGATTGGAATTCCAATCACTCCTCCCCCAAGCCCTAAAAGACCAGAAAAAAAGCCTATGAAGATACCTGAAAAAATATAAGGTAATGGATTAGAGCTGATATATTTCGTTTCTGTAACTGCAGGAGTAAAGTAAGTTCTAACTGCACCAATTATAACTACGATTCCAAAAATTGTGCTAAGGATAGAAGCCGATAAGTAAGAAGCTACCGCTGCTCCCACGAAACTGAAGATTGATCCGAAGATCCCTATGATTGTTGCCTGTTTCCAAAGTACTGCATTCTTTTGATGGTAAATATGAGTAACATTTATGGCATTTAGCAGAACCACAAAAAGAGTTGTCCCAAAAGCTATCCTTATTGCAATGTCATGCTGAAGCCCAGTCTCCTGCAAAAGCCAGTACTGAACAGGAGACATGACAAAGCCTCCACCAATACCAAGCATACCTGAGACAATACCCGTAAAAAATCCTGTGAAAATAAGGATACAAAGGTAAAGGGGATCTGTAGGAGTCATTTTCAGTCAAGTATAATTTCTCTTATAATTACCTGATTTCTCGTTATTTTTCTCAATAAAAGAAAAAATTTGTCCTTTTTCCTCTTTTGGATATGCATTAACCTATGAGTTAATCAAAGTATGTATGTGAACTACTCCTTACTGAATTCCTTGACCTGACCAGGCAACTCTCGTATATTGGCTTGTTTACTCTTTAGTTAAATACAGTCTATGTTAAACTCTGAATCTATTGCGTTTGATTGCTGAAAATCTTGAATATAGATACAGAAAGTAGAAAATATTAAAAATTCCATAAAAGCCTGAAAAATAGAAGATTGTTTAAAATTAATTATCTAGGAAATATACCTGTAATGAGAAATTAAGACAAAATAGTTAAAAATACATTAAATAAAAATAAAGTGCCCGGAGCGTGACTCGAACACGCGACCTCCAGATATCTCAGGAGATTAAAGACGCCTCATATAATTGTCCCTATGAGTCTGGCGCCCCAACCATCTAGGCTATCCGGGCTTGCAACACACAAATGTACAAAGTTATATTAAAGTCTAACGATCAAAATACCGAAAAACCGGATTTTTTTCGTAATATTTACATGAAGAAGTTGTCTGAGAGGGAGAGATCTTGATAGAATAGCGCTGCCAGGAATCAACAGACAACTAGACTTCTACGAAATTGCCGCGACGGACCAGAAGCACCCGTTCAAGGACATATAAGAATAGTATGGTTATCATTAAAGTGAGGCATCCTGTCTCCTGCCACCAGATAAAGAAGAAGGAACAGAAGAGGTTGAAAGAGTTATCCGCAAAAATCAATTGCAATATTAATGTCGGCGGAAAAGGATTGCTTGTAAAACAAAAATTTCTCTTTGAGTAGTGATGCCATTGAAATCTAGATTCTTAATGGCATTTGGTGAAAATTGAATGATACCATTTTTGGTCTCTAAATACACCACCTAGTTGTTTTTATCTTCTGCATAAAACCCCAATAAGTCCAGACTGGATTTTAAAAATTGATATCAGAGATAAATGAAACGTGAAATTTTACTGTGGTGAGTGGCAGACGAAAGAAAAAATGAGATAAAATAATAAAAATCAAACTAAAAAACTGAAAAAAGAATTAAAAGGGAAGAAAGAATAAAAAAATTATACCTTTTTGAAAATGTCAGTACCCTGTGGCTTCTGCCAGCTGTTTGACCAGAGAGTCATCAGCAGTATTTCCGGTAACCACAAATACATTGTTTCCATTGCTCCAGATATAGGTATACCTGGGGACCTCGGTTCCTTCATCTGTGACGTAGTCTGCAATTCTCACAGCTGAATGCCCATTAAATGACTCTTCGACAAAACGGGAGCCTTCTGTTAATGGCTTGAAGGAAGACTTGTATGCATCTATTAGATTAGTTGTAGCCTCAGAATTCTCAAGCTCGATTACATCCATATAGAAGTCAGAATCGTTGTATTTGTACATGCTTTCGGTCCCTCCGACGACTTCGGAAACATTCTCTGCATTGTAATCGATTTTGATATCAGCTGTATTAAGAGAGAAAGACCCAACATATTCGAAACCTGAAGGAAGGTTTTCAAGTTTGCTAATGTTAGCCGCATTTTCAGCGGAATTTGTATTTGTACTTGATCCTGTATTTGTACTTGATCCCGAGTTACTCGAATCTGTTACACTAACCGAGGGATTGTTAAGCTCGCTATTGTTAGCTGCACTTTCAGCAGGATTTACATTCGCTTCCAGGCTACTCGACTCTGTTACATTAACTGCGGACTCATTAAGCTCGCTAACGTTAGCCGTGCTTCCGGCAGGATTTACATTTTCTCCCGAGCTATTGGGCTCTGTTCCATTGACTGTGGATTTATTGTCGCCAACACAGCCTGAAAATGCGACCATCAAAACCACAAGTGCAGATATTAAAGCCACCATTTTTTTCATAAGCTTCACCTAAAATCTGTATAATCCTGGAAATAACTATCAAGTTTAACCGGGATTTCAAAGTTGAAAGATCGCTTGAATTAAGAAATACGTAGATAAAAAGTTATCTGCAAAAGGAATTTAAAAAAGAATTAAAAGAGAGAAGAGTTAGAAAACCCTTCAATCAGAAATTTTAGTTGTTCCTCCTGACGAGGTAGACAACTCCAAGGAGTCCGACAAGTCCAAGAACAACTCCAAATCCTGGGGTGCTATTTTCTTCGGGCTTAGTTGCGTTATCGGTTGGTTCTTCTGGAGTAGTCGCTTCCGGAGTTTCTGGTGTTGCGTTCACATCTTCCGGAGTTTCGGTGGTGATATTAGCAGGAGTTACGGTTTCGTTGCCAACGGTTTCGTTGCCACTCGGTTTTGTGATGTCAGATACAGTGGTGTTATTACCGACAGTCCTCTCGACGAATGGGTAGTACCTGAGGTCGGAAGTTGAAGTGTCAGCGATCTTGAAGGACATACCCTCTGCAATGTCCTGATCAGAGTCTCTGGTCAGAGTAAAGGTGTCGTCATTGCTGATCTTTAGGGTATCTCCCTGTATGGAAACATCATTGAGTTCGCCGAATTCATCGTCAGATTCGATCTTTATAGCGTTTGCGTAGTCAATGAG
>NZ_LZPK01000055.1:0-30937 GCF_001729375.1 Methanosarcina sp. A14
TATGGGAAGTACGGAAAGTACGGAAAGCATGAGAAGTTGAAAATTTAGGAAAAATAATTTTTGCTAAGAAGCTGGTGATTTATTGACAATACGAGTGGTTGCAAAAAATTACGTCAAACCTGAAAAGGTTCAGGACTTTCTGGGTTTGTGCAAAAGCCTTGTTGAAGTATCATTAAAAGATGAAGGCTGCATAGATTATGGCCTGTATCAGGAACTGGAGAATTCAGGAGTCCTGACTTTCTTAGAAGAGTGGAAAGATGAAAAAAGCCTTGATCAACATTTAAATTCCAGTCATTTTAAAGAAATATTTCCACTACTTTCAGAATACCTTGAGAAAGAAACTGAGGTTAATGTCTACAGAAAAACGTTGTAATATCCAGGTGTGTTTTTACCGATTTCATTCTTAAAACTCTGTTCTCAAACACTTTTTGGAAAGTCAGTATCAAACTTGATGCAGTAGTGAATAAAATTGAAAGTGGGAAAGTGTTATGGCAGAGAAAATCAAGATCAATAATATGTTTTTCTATTCCATGCCAATAACTCTTTAGGGGATAAACCTTGTGATATATATCTTAAGATACATATCTTGAAAGTGATTTTACCCCCAAAATTAGCAGATTCATAATATAAATCAATAAAAGATACGTTTACTACTGTAGAGTAGAGTTTTCACTTCTCCCCTTTTCATTTCACAGCTCTTCAATTACTATCTCTTCTTCAAGGCTTGCGTTCGCAAGCAAGTCATCAAGATCTTTTATCTCAGAATCAAATTCCTGAATTTCGGCCTGCATAGGCTCCATTCCAAGATCTTCAGCTGGTTCAACATTCTGCATCTCAGCAACGTCTGGATTTGCTTTTGATTCTTTTACTTCAGATGTACTGTCCCCGACACAACCGGATCCTGCAAGACAGGCAATTAAAGCTGACAGTACGAGCAGGTGAGCAAATTTGATCATTTTCTGCCCCCTCAATTCTGTAATTTATTAATTAAGTTTCCAGTATCATTCCCTGAGCTATGACTTTTTTCTTTTCCATAAGAAACATTATCTCCGCTTTCAGGGCTGTCGGTATTAATGCTATAATTTCCGCCAGAGAAATTTGTACCAGTTGTATTTTCAGTGTTATTAAGTGCAGTTTTCTGGTTGTCTTCGACTCCAATTTCGTTACCATTTTCAGTCTCGTATTCCTTAAGCTCGTTGAGAATTTGTCTAATTATATCGTTTGCCGTATCGATATCACGGAGAGATTGACGAAGATAACCGTTTGCCTTCTCCATATCTTTCCTAGTAACATTCTCACCACTATAGACAGCATCTAAAGCTTCTTTATTCTCTTTCGCGGAGTTTACATAGAAATTGTAACTGGCAAGTTTAGTATCAAGGTCGGTTGTGTTAACACCTGTTTCATTCAGATTATCTACTGTTGTTCCAAGTTTTTCAGAAAGGTTTTCGGATTTTTCTATAAACTCCCCTATTTTCCCACTGACAGTTTGACCTGCACTCTCAAGGCTGGTTTTCTCGGCATTATTCCAGACTCCACGAACGGACCCGATCACAACCAGAATCTCTTCCTGGCTTGATGCATTTGCAATTTCAGCCTTCTCAGCTTCGAGTAATTTTATCTTTTCATCGACATCAATAGCTTTTTCGTCGGTCCCGTTTCCGCTTGAATAAGCCACGTTGCTCTTTACACTTGAAAGGTGAGCTATCATGTAGTTAACACTTGAGTTAAGGTAGAGCTTTGAGGCATTCAGAGCCTCTTCGGAATTAGGACCAAGTTTTCCTGCACGAACAAGATTCCTGATTTTGAGAAAATCTCCTTTTGCTTCGTTATATTCTTGCTTATTAACCTGCAGCTCTTCTCTTAATTGATTTTTTTCTTGTTTGTGTTCTAAGGTCCTATTCCTGTCTTTTACGCTGGAATTGTTCTGAAACCTTTCCTTATCCACCGCAGAATCACCAGCGTCACCTATGTTATCAGTTTCATTATTAGATGAATTGCGGACATCTTCGCGCATATACTTATCTTGGTTACCTTTTCCGTGTCCAGAAGAACCTTTAGCAGCGAAGGAGACTTCCGGAATTATGCTAAGTAATATTAACATAATTATAAGATAAACTAGACACCGAAAATTTTTTGATTTTTTCATCTAACCACCCACATTAGAAATTTATTATACTGTTTATGGAGTAAGGTAAATATAAACATTGTTTTCGGAGAGTTTATCGATCCTGAATCTCCGACAATGAGACCGGTGTTTTCTGACAAACTGAGGTAATTCTAGCGAATAGTTGTTAAAATATATTTTATAGGAGATATTTATTGCTGCAAGGAAGATAGAGAAAAGCCTGAAAGAGAATCAATTAGAAGAAGAAAGCAGAGAAGAAAGGTAGAGAATAGAAAGAAGAGAATAAAAGATGTAAGGAAGAAAGATAGAGAATAGAGATAAAAACAGAAAGGAGAAAATAGAGATAAAAAACAGAAAGGAAAAAATAGAAAGTAGAGACAGTTCACTGGAGGAATTAAGAAATGAAAGTTGTCGCTTTTAACGGAAGTCCGAGAAAGGAAGGAAACACGGCTGCTCTTATAAAGCATGTCCTTGCGGAACTTGAAAAAGAAGGAATAGAAACCGAAGTTGTGCAGGTAGGAGGAAAAAGAATCCACGGCTGCACGGCCTGCGGGAAATGCTACGAAAAAAAGGACAAGAAATGTATAATTGACAAGGATATCGTCAACGAATGTATTGAAAAGATGCTCGAAGCCGATGGAATAATTCTAGCTTCACCTACTTATTTTGCAGACCTGACTCCCGAACTTAAAGCTCTTATTGATAGGGCAGGTTTTGTTGCTAAAGCCAACAATGAAATGTTCAGGCATAAAGTAGGAGCAGCAGTCGTTGCAGTTAGACGAGCAGGCTCGATTCACGTTTTTGATTCAATCAACCATTTCTTCACAATTTCCCAGATGATAATCCCGGGATCAAGTTACTGGAATATGGGAATGGGACTTGCCGAAGGGGAAGTTGAAAAAGATGAAGAAGGCATTCAAACCATGCAGACTCTGGGCCAGAACATGGCATGGCTTTTGAAGAAGCTAAATGTGTAAATTATAGATATAAATTATAGCCAGCTATCTAAGTACTACATGATTTTTTTGAAAAAGGCTTGAAGGTAGCAGTTTTTAGAAACTGATTAGAGTTTTACCCTCCATTCGCCGGCGAAGACGAGCATAGATTCTTTTCTGAGCTGGCCTATGAGGCATACATTTGCTTTTTTTGCGGCTTCAACACCTGAGTCGAAGGGCATGGATTTGGTGGCGATAAGAGGGATTCCTGCCCGAGCTGCTTTTGTGACCATATAAGCGGGCTGCCGGCCTGTCGAGAGCATGTAATGTTGTGAGAGGTCGAGGCCTTTTAGAAAAGCAGCTCCTACAGCTTTGTCTACAGCGTTATGCCGGCCGACGTCTACGATTTGTACAGCAAGTTTCCCGCTTCGGTCTATCAGAGCTGCCAGATGGGTCCCTCTGGTAAGCTTGTATGTATCAGATTCAAGGTATTCCATGCCTGCAAAGACGGCTTGCGGATCAAAAACAGATTCTGAGTCTACAAAGATTTCTCTGCTGGTTTTGTATTCTTTTTCAGATTTTCCTGCTTTTCCTGCTCTTCCGATTATTCCAGCATCTTCATTATGGATTTTCTTATTCTCGCTTTGGGTACGGACATGAACCATTCCGCCTTCTATTTCTACGTTTTCAATTTCGCTGAAACTGAGAACACCTTCTGTGATCAGGTGGCCTATCGCAAGCTCTTTGAGTGCGAGCGGGGAAGCAAAAAGTGTTGTAAAGAGTTTTCCGTTGAGAAATAGTTTAACAGGGCATTCCTTTGCTAGCAGCACTTTAACGTTTTCGGCTCTGCCGTCAGAATGAATTCTTTTCGCAGGATAGGAAGTGGCGTATTTTTCGGGCATATGGATCGAGTTTCTCGCTTTTTCAGTGTGTGGTGAAGATATGTACCCATATGCCTTTTTCTTTTCCGTTAGCTCAGGTAGACTGCGAGGTAGTCGATACGGAAAGTACCTGCTGCATTACTCCCACTATCAGTTATAACTTTAAGATTGAGAGTAATCTCTTCGGGATCTTTTGAAGATATAGAAAATGTTTGATTGTACAGGCACCAGCCACTATTCGGCTTGAAGGTTCCCCTTTCGGTTCCTGTGAGAGTCATTACTATATTGGGTTCCTTGCTACCGCTGAAACTATAGATCATGCAGATAGTTGCTTTAGTTGGAATCGAAGTAGAGTTAAATGAACTGAAATTGTTGTATCCAAAATTCAGGTTGAGAGTTTTACCATTATTATTCATACTATAGTTGAAGTCGTTAACCTCGCTGTATGGACTCAGCTCATAATTTTTGAAACTTCCCACTGGAAGTGAATAGTCTTCATCACGGTCTGTTAACATATTTGGATCAATGCTACTAACAGACATTAAAGTTTCTTCATAAGTTCCTGAAAACATGTCAAAATAGTACCATTCGCCCAGTTCCATAATGGATTTATCTTCATGTTCTGTATTTTCATCTTCGCCAGATTCTGACCAATTGACATCCTCACTGCTCGAGCTGAGTCCAGTTCCCAGATCCGCTTGGATAACAGATTCGCTTATGCTAAGGCTCTGAAGTGTTTTATTGTTTGTGGACGTGAAATTGAAATATACGAAATTGGAACTTGGTTTATCAAGGTCATAGTCCGTGCCATACTCAAGTCCTGCATTTTTTGCAGTTTCATTGAGATAAGATATCCAAGCATCTGGATATTCAGTGATAACAGTACCGTAGAATGAAGCAATATCTCCTGTATCGTTGCTGTTGTAAGTAACGTTGTTGCTAATTCCTGTCAGTCTCAACGAAACATCGGCGTTGGAGGAAACAGCATCAGGTTCTCCTCTTATTTTAATCGCCTGGATAGAAACAGTATAGTTTTTTTCACTGGTTTTCTCTATGTTAAAAGAGGGAAATTCCTTCATCACTGATTTTTCGCCCTGAGCAAGGATCAGAGCTCCATTTTCATACCTTAAGACCTGGTCAAGGTATTCTCTGTTGTTCGAACGATAAGTAATGCCTCCACATTCTATTTTTTTAGCATCTTCTTCTACCTGGAGAGAATCTGAAACCAAAAGTCTTTTGGGAATTATGGTCATTTTACAGCGTTCCATGCTTACTGAAAGCATCCCGCTTGATTTTGAAGGCTCAAGAATAGGAATTTCCCCTCCACCCATAATAAAAGGAATAGTTATTGGAAGTCCTGAGGCTGAGAAATTTGAGTCTGAAGCCATGAGAAGAGACAATATATCTGCCGTTGATTTCAGTTCTATCATGTCTTTCTGGACGTCATTCATATGTGATTTTTCGGCATCAATTTTCCATTCCGGAACATATTCAACCCTTATCAATGCAAGTGCAGTAAATATGATGCATAGAAGCAATACTGTCGCAATGACTGTGGCTGTTCCTGATTCCGAGCTGAAGAGGCCCTTTCCATCCTTTTTTCTGCTTCTGTTCTTTTTAGTGTTCATAGCGGGACATCGCGTAATTTTTTAATTTATGTTCTATCAGTTGTGATGTTATTTTTCAGTTTGAATTTAGTAATTTTATTGAGAAGTATGTTGGGTAAAAAGTATGAAAGTACATTTTTTATAAAATAATAAAGTAAGTCTATTCGAACAAGGGCAAGTACATTTTACTCTATTATTTCGAATTTAATTTCGATTCCACAAACCCGCTTAAGCCAATCCCCAACTCTGCGTTAATTGTGGCTTTTCCAACGTAAAGCCTTTTGAGGCTAATGTCGCTTCCTTTTTCTGGAAATACGTATGTCACGTAATTATTTCCAATACGGTCAAGAGCATAATCTTTATCTACCTCTAGACCTGCTTCGGTCATTGTTTCGTTAAGATAAATCTTCCAGGCGGCAGGATGATCCGTATATACTGTTAACAGTAAGGAACTTTCATTTCCGGAAATAGCACTGTCATAAAGGGTTCCATAAGATATTCCTTTCAGAAGAATGGAACCATCTAAGTTTGATGAAATAGTATTTGCCACCCCCTGGATCTCTACAGCGTTAATAAGAAAGGTGTAATTCCTAAATGATACTTCAGAGACACTAATTGAAGGGTAAAGTTTCATAACTGCCTTTTTATTCTGTTCTAGAATTAAAGCTCCGTTTTCGTACTTGAAGGTCTGTTCCGTATAATAGTTATTATTTGAATTATATGCAATTGTGCCACAGTTGATGACCGTTGCGTTCTCCATTGCGTTTTCCATTGCGTTTTCCATTTCGCTATTATTTGCCGGAGTGATTATCATTTTACACCGGTCAGTGTTTAATGAAAAAATTCCAGTAGATTTTGTAGAGCTAATAAAAGGTGTCTCCAGTTTTCTAGTGTGGAGGGTTGTTGTTGTCGTAACTTTTGGGGTGGAGGAATTAATGTCTGACGCAAGAAGTACTGTAGTCATGTCTATTTTTGATTTAAGTTCTGTCATGTCTTCCCATACGCTAGTCATGTGAGAATGCTCGTAATCGTTTTTCCATTCAGGTGTATATCCCAGATGAACCGCGGCAATAACTGAAAATATTATCCCAAGAAGCAAAACAGTGGTCAGAGCTGTCGTTGATGCAGATTCTAGACAGAAAAAAGAATCCAGATCCGGTTGGAATTCACCCTTCATAAACCCTTTCATTTTCCCTCTCTCCTTTTGCTCATCCTCCTTTTTCCATGCTTTCATTTTCAGTCTACATGGATTCCTAAGAAGTCTATCCATGATTTCTTGTCGGCATTTTTGCTCGCATTAGTAATGATTACAAACCTTGCTTTGAATTTCTCGAGGTCGTCAATCGTCTTCACATAGGGTGTGAGATCTATCTCGTGAGCATCGAAATCTTGCTTGTATTGAGGCATATCCTCATCAACCCTTATCCAGTTTTCAGGTTCTCCAATGCTGATATCCAGTGCGAGATCTTTGTAACTGCCGTCGTGCACACTATACACTATTTTTAAAGTTACTTTGTGAATTGGAGCTGAGACTCCTTCTTTAGTTGAATTGATATTGAAATCAAATACCTGGGCTGTAGAGTTTGGGTCATCATCGTTTTTACTTGGAGGATAATATACAGTGAAAATTCCGTCTCCTATTTCATTAGTAGCTTCTGTGGATATCCACCCGCCTGAAGTATCGGTTGCAGTTCCGTTCGGATAAGGAGTTATCCAGTAACGCCCAGTAACGAGGTCCGTAACTCCAGAAATATCTTTATTTCCATGCTGGAGTGCAACTCTCTGGATCACCTGTTCGGAAGGCATGTCCACAAAGAACATGTCTATGGTATCGCTGCTTGTGATGTTGTACTTCCCTCCCCGATCATCCGCTTTACTTGTATCAATAAAAATACAATCCCCGAGCATGAAAAGATCGTCATCAGAATCAGTACCATCTGGATTTCTAATCTCAAATTTGGACCTACTGAATTCTAAGTGTTTGAGTTCAGATTTTCCTGGGCTTTCGACGATCAGTATTATTTTGATATTTGACAGGTCTATGTCTTCTCCACCGCTATGGACGACTTCTACGATATCGGCAGTTGCATTAACGGTTTCTTGCAGATCAGTATGCGGAGTATGTTCCGGTTTCACAACTCCCCCATCGGAAAACACAGTTATTGCTATTGTAGAAAAGGCTAAAACGACTATACCCATCATGAGTATTTGCCCATATACTTCTGAAACTCCCCGGCAGTCATGGCAAAATGCCCTGTACTTTTTACCCTCCACGATAAAAACACCTTCTAAAAATTTAATTACCAACTTTTTAAGGTGTTTTTAATAGAATATTAACTTGACTGTCTGAGAAAATTTATTAAAGTATAACTGCTAATAAAGATCTTACTGAGTTAATTATAGGAGTGGAACTAGATAACTCTTTATTACATTCAGCAAAAGTTTAAATATTTATGAAAAGTAAAATGACATACAGTTAAAATAAATGACTATTGTTAACATTATATTTCAGGTGTTAAAGGTATCTGGCGGGCTTTCCTGTCCGAATACGTTTAACCAAGAGGGAGAACATATGGATTTTAAGAAATTGTTTAGAAAAGATGACAAAGCAGTTTCCCCGGTTATCGGTGTTATCCTGATGGTTGCAATAACCGTCATCCTCGCCGCCGCAATCGGATCTTCTGTATTCAGTAAGGGAGCTGTCGAATCCGCACCGCAGGCGAATCTTGAGATTAAATCATCCAGACTCGATACAAATAATACAGCGTGTGTAAAAATAGAACATCTTGGCGGAGATCCCATCAATTTCGATCGCAGTATAACAAAAGTTATGACGACGGTTGGCACTGGAAATTCTACTGAGGTTTACTTTGGAGCCATTACTACTAGTGCTGATTTTGAAGTTGGCGATGTTCAGATCGTTGAGTTGAGAATGCCTCCTACTTCAGGAACTGACAATACAGGTACTGCAATAACTGTTAATTCCGGTGACAGTGTCAATATCAAGGTTATTGATATAGCAACAAGCCAACTTATTTGTGACAAGAATCTAAGGTTCTAAACACGAATTTAAGCACCTCAATCAGGTGCTTTTTCCTTTTTTACTCAACGAGCTAATCCCAAAACTCAAAATTGCTTCTCTGAATCCTGTATTTTGAATAATCAATCAAGTTTCTGACCATGAAAACAATCCTGAAAATTCTTGATGATTAAGGACTAAATGGCTTTTGGGATAGGATCAACTTGTATTTATATTGAATTTGTTATTTTTCTTCGACGTTTCTCCGCATGGTTTTTATTACTCTCAGTTAGAGTAATTGGAAAACAAAGAGTGAAATCAAAGTTTGCTTATATTTCTCGTCCGAATCAAAATTGGAGATCCTATAGTATTCTCAAATCAAGAACAAGAAAATTCAAGAATTTATTTGCCGCGAATATGGCAGTATTTTTTAACCAAAAAACAAAAAGCCGCCGGGGGGACTTGAACCCTCGACCTGCTGATTACGAATCAGCCGCTATACCGCTAAGCCACGACGGCAAATGCATAGAAAGAATAAGCAGATCTAATATATAGATCAAGAATTTAATTATTTCGCTCGGGCGGAGCTATTTGCTTTTGCAACGTCTGGATAACCCTGACATTATTTAAATAATGCGGCCACCTTTTTAAGGTTTTAGCTTCCCTAAAATAATTTTGTCATTCCTTCAAATGATCCTATCATCCATTAAACAATTCTGGCCTCTATACAGATATTATACTGGTGAGGAGCATACGAACGAACTACCCTTTTTTCAAGAACCTCGATTTTCCTGCCTGCTTTTTCCGCAGCTTCCTTTATGAATTTTATAGAGCTTTCGAAGAGGTCGTCTTCAGGGGTAATTCCGTAATAATGGATAATTCCGCCGGGCTTTGCCAGGAGAACTGCGGAGTCCAGGAACTCAAAAGCACTATGAGGTAAATTCATAATCACATGGTCGGCAGTACCTGCAAACTTTGTTGCTTCTTCCCGGGCGTCGCCTTCGATTGCTTCGATGTTTTTCGCAGAGTTAAGAATTATATTTTCCCTGAGATAACGCACAGCATCCGGGTTTTTATCGATTGACAGGACTTTTGAGGGCTTTTTGCTCTTTGCGATAAGGATGCTATAAGGGCCGACGCCTGCAAACATATCAACAATGATATCCCCTTTCTTGACCCGGGAAAGAATTCTTGAGCGCTCGGTCGAAAGGCGGGGAGTAAAATAAGCCCGTGCAAGGTCGACTTTGTAGCGACAGCCGTATTCCCTGTGAATAGTTTCGGTTCTCGGCTCACCTGCAACGACCTCAAATTCTCTAACCCGAAATTCCCCGATAACAGGCGTAAGAGGCTTGAGCACTGTTTTTATATTCGAATGGGTTAAAAGGAGGGCATCGGCAATTCTTGAGGCTTTTTCCTTGTCAAGCTCAGGGTCTTCCAGCAGGGCGATGTCTCCTATAACTTCATAAGCAGGGCTGAAACCAAGCAGGTCTTCCGGAACGGGTTTCTTTTTATGGGGCTTGAAATCGAACTCTATAAGCTCAATTTCTTCGGGAAAACTTTCCAGCTCGTCAGAAGCAGGTTCTCTGGTCAGGGGAAGATAAAGAAACGCCTCATCTGCGCCTATTTTTACGGAGTTATCCAGAATTTCAAGCTCAAGGAGTATTCTTCTTACAGGCTCTCCTTTCTTTTTAGGAACTTTTATGCACTGCCGTTTCATGGGAAATCGCCTTTTGGAAGCCTAAAGTTATCCTTTTGTTATTAAGCTATCCATAGCCCATGCTCAGGATAAATGAATCGAATGATTGTAATTCAGCATGAAGTACAACCCAAAAATTACCAGGAATACCCCGCAGGTATAAAGAATATATCTATGCATTTTTTGGGAGAGAAGGGTTTTGCCACGCCCGAACGAGCCGGATATGGCAGTAAACCATCCCAGATCTGCAGTCCAGTGCCCGAGCATATAAGCCATTGCAATTAGAATTCCCAGTTCATATTCCTTAAGTACAAGAGCTCCGCCAGCGGTCAGCCACCAGATCCAGAAGTACGGGTTAGAAACTGAAGTAACCAGGCCTATCAGGGCAGGGTTGGAAATCAGCTTCAAGCCTGAAGAATCCTGAGAAATCAGAGCAGAAGAAGCTGTAGCTCGTGCTTCCTTTAAGGTAAGAAGTCCAAATACTAGAAGTGAAAGCCCTCCTATAAAAAAAATTATGGAAATTATACCACTATCGACAAACGAAGCAGCTCCTAAGAGAATCAGCACGTAGAGCACAGCCTCCACGAGAATATGCCCGAATACCACCTGTGGGCCTGCAAGCCAGCCTTTCTTCAGTGATATCTCTATAGTTGCAAAAAGCATTGGGCCCGGAACAAGTGCGCCTGTAAGCCCTACAGAGAAACCTAATAGAAGAGCTTCAAAAACTTCAATTATTAGCATTATGGATCAAAAAATAAAGGTATCTAAGATCCTGTTTTGAAATAAACCTCCACAAGCGGAAAAACCGGATAAATGACTTGAGTAAATAAAACCAGTAAAAAATAGGACGTTTCTCTAAGTAAAAGAGAAAACCTGCTGGCAAAAGAAAAATAAAGAAAATCTTAGAGAATAATCTCTATATCCAGTTCTTCTGCAAGCTCTTTGTATCTGTTTCGGATAGTAACTTCAGTAACTCCGGCTACATCCGCAACTTCCCGCTGAGTTCTCCGCTCACCACAGAGAATGGACGCAATATAAATTGCAGCGGCAGCAACTCCTGTTGGACCTCTTCCGCTTGTGAGTTCCTTTTCGGAAGCCTGCCTAAGGATCTCAACGCTCTTTGACTGGACTTCTCCTTTAAGGTTAAGGCCTGAACAGAACCTTGGGACATAGTCGATAGGAGACGTAGGCATGAGCTTCAGTGCGAGTTCTCTGGAAATAAAGCGGTAGGTTCTTCCGATTTCTTTCCGGCTTACTCTGGATACCTCTTCAATTTCATCAAGAGTTCTTGGGACGCTGCACTGGCGGCAAGCAGCATAAAGAGCGGCTGCGGCAACACCTTCAATACTTCTTCCACGGATAAGATTCTTGTCCACAGCTTTTCTGTAGACGACAGCTGCGGTTTCCCGCACAGTTCTCGGAAGACCGAGAGCAGAAGCCATTCTATCCAGTTCAGATAGTGCAAATGCAAGGTTTCTTTCAGTTGCGTTACTTACACGGATTCTACGCTGCCATTTTCTTAAACGATAGAGTTGAGCACGATTTTTGGAAGAGATTGACTTTCCATAGGAGTCGCGGTTCCTCCAGTCAATCATTGTGGAAAGCCCTTTGTCGTGGATTGTGTATGTCATGGGCGCACCCACACGGGAACGCTTCATACGTTGATCATGATCGAAAGCTCGCCATTCTGGGCCTTCATCCACAAAATCGGCATCAATGACAAGTCCGCAGTCCCCGCACACGAGTTCGGCTCGCTCATAGTCGTGAACAAGGTTTCTGCTGCCGCATTCTGGACACACGGCCTTTTCTTTCTCAAAACTTTGCTCCTTTTGCTTCTCTTTGCGAGCTTTGATCATGGCACGTATTTTTTCTCTTTCAAGAGTGTCCGAATAGCGAACTCTTTCGACTTCTACCATATCATATCACCTTACAAACTAAAACAATCATATGTGTATATTTCCGGTATTTTTTGGCTGCACCACTGAAATTACAAGATATCTAAAAGGCAGGATAAGAAAAATCACGGCTGTAACTAGCAAAAAATATATAACCTAGTTAATGTTTAACCATAATATAGAATTCAAGTGCATATTCATGCCAGAGCTTTCACCGAATATAGACTCTTTCATTAATAAGAGCTCGAAATTCTGAATCCGTAGTTCGTTTAAAACCCTTCACTAAAAAATATGGATGACCTACAGGTCCGAAAACACTTATGACCGTACCAATCCGATTCAGGGCTTTATCTACAACGACCGAATTCAATTTAGGAAAACCATCTGAGACATTCTCGGGTTTTACCTCATCCCCTCTAATTATCAGGTTTTTAACACCTGTTCTGTGCAGCACTTTACCGAGTCGTTTCATATCAGCCACGAATAGTTAATAGCTATTTTCTCCAGCGCAGGGTAGAAATCTCCTGGCTTTGAGCATGTTTTTCTGTAAGCCATAAATACGGCTATATATTGTAAACTGAAAAGCATATGTAGTCTACGTTCATTATATATAAAGATATCGCAAGAACTATATTATATGTTAGTTTTAACTAATTTAATATAGTAGAATATAAGAACGAGAAGAAGGAAACCACAAGCTTATATATTAAATGGACATTGTTGGCAGCAATCAGACCATAATTCTGGTTATTATTACGGTCACTAACTCCGATTAATGATCTCATTCTAAGGAGGAGACTCATTGTCCAAGTTCGTATATTTTTTTGGAAAGGATGTAACTGATGGCAAAGCTAGCATGAGAGACTTACTTGGAGGTAAGGGCGCAGGCCTAGCCGAAATGGCAAACCTCGGAATTCCCGTACCACCAGGTTTTACGATAACAACCGAAGTTTGCGTACTTTATCTGGAAGGTAAGAAGTATTCTGAAGAAGTACTCAAACAGGTTGAAGAAGCGATCGATAAGCTCGAGACCTTAAACAACAAAAAGCTGGGAGACCCAGAAGATCCACTGCTTGTTTCTGTAAGGTCCGGTGCCAGGGTGTCCATGCCGGGGATGATGGATACCGTTCTTAACCTTGGGCTCACGGACAAATCTGTTCTCGGACTCGCAAATAAGGTCAATGACGAAAGGTTCGCTTACGACTGTTACCGCAGATTTATCTCTATGTTTGGAGATGTAGTTCTGGGAATCGACTTCGAAAAGTTCGAGTCCCTTATTGAGGACAAGAAAAAAGAACTTAAAGTCGAATCTGACACCGATCTCGATGCAAAAGCGCTGAAAGATCTGGCTGAAAGGTTCAAAGGGGTAATCAAACTCGAAAAAGGGTTTGAGTTCCCCCAGGACCCGAAAGTCCAGCTTCAGATGGCAATTGATGCTGTTTTTGATTCCTGGAACAATCCAAGAGCCATCACATACAGAAAGCTTAACGAAATTGATGACAGTTGGGGCACAGCTGTCAATGTACAGACCATGGTTTACGGGAACAGAGGAAATACCTCAGGTACAGGTGTTGCTTTTACAAGAAACCCGTCTACAGGAGAAAGGAAATTCTTCGGAGAGTACCTTATCAACGCACAGGGTGAAGATGTTGTTGCAGGCATCCGAACTCCGGACTTTATTGATACTCTTGGAAATAAGATTCCTGAAGCTTACAATCAGCTTGTTGATATCTGTAAGAAGCTCGAAGCCCACTTCAAAGACATGCAGGATATAGAGTTTACTATCCAGGAAGGAAAACTCTACATGCTGCAGACCAGGACTGGAAAACGTACAGCTGCCGCAGCCGTAAAGTTAGCAACTGATATGGTAGCAGAAGGGCTGATTGATAAAGAAACCGCAGTCACAAGGGTTAAAGCCGAACACATCGACCTGCTCCTGCACCCCAGAATTGACCCCAATGCAAAACTGGAAGTAGTCGCAAAGGGACTTCCTGCATCACCCGGAGCTGCTGTCGGAAAAGTTGTATTTACTGCCGAAGCAGCCGAGGAAATGGCTGAGAAGGGAGAAAAGACAATTCTTGTCAGGACCGAAACTTCCCCTGAAGATATCGGAGGAATGGCAGCTGCCCAGGGTGTCATCACTGTACGTGGAGGAATGACCTCTCATGCCGCAGTCGTTGGAAGAGGTATGGGAAAGCCTTGTGTTGTGGGTTGTGGAGACATATCCATCGATACAAAGAGCGGCCTCTTTATGGTAAATGGTCACACTGTCAAGGAGCACGATTATGTTACCATTGATGGAAGCACAGGCAGTGTAATTATCGGGAAAGTAGAGCTGATTGATGCTGAAATTAATGAGGATCTAAAGAAGATTCTTCAGTGGGCCGACGAGATCAGGACTCTCGGAGTAAGAACAAATGCAGATAATCCGGCAGATGCAGGCCTAGCCCGTGAACTAGGGGCTGAAGGTATAGGACTTTGCAGAACTGAACATATGTTCTTCGGAGAAGAAAGGATTCCCGCAGTAAGGGAAATGATCATGGCCGAAGATGAGAAGTCCAGAAGGAAAGCCCTTAAAAAGTTACTTCCTATGCAGAAAGAAGACTTCCTTGGAATCTTCCGCAGCATGGAAGGCCTGCCTGTTACTATCAGGCTGCTTGACCCACCACTCCATGAGTTCCTTCCTGACAAGGAAGAGCTTGACGCAAAGCTCAGGGAACTCGAAGCCTCAGGAGATTCTTCCGGAAAGATCAACGAGGTAAAGAAGGTCATTCAGCGTGTAGTTTCCCTCAAAGAAATAAACCCTATGCTTGGTCACAGGGGATGCAGGCTTGGAATCACCTATCCGGAAATCTATGATATGCAGGTACGCGCAATCATGGAAGCAGCCTGTGAACTTACAAACGAGGGAATGAAGATTACTCCTGAAATTATGATTCCACTCGTGGGTCTTGTAAAAGAGCTTGCCATTACAAGGGAAGAAGTCTGCAAGATGGCAGAGAAAGTCATGGCTGAGAAAGGCGTAAAGATCGATTACAAAGTAGGAACAATGATCGAACTGCCCAGAGCCGCAATTGTCGCAGACCAGATTGCTCAGGAAGCCGATTTCTTCTCCTTCGGGACAAACGACCTGACCCAGACAACCTTCGGGTTCAGCCGTGACGATGTGTCCAAATTTGTGCCTATCTACCAGAAAGCAGGAATTATTGAGCACGATCCATTTGCAGTCCTGGACCAGGAAGGCGTTGGCGAGATCATGAAAATCGGCATATCAAAAGGCCGCTCTGTCAAACCTGACCTCAAAATGGGAATCTGCGGAGAACACGGTGGAGAGCCAAGATCCATTCACTTCGCCTATGATATAGGTCTTAACTATGTAAGCTGCTCTCCTTACAGAGTTCCAATTGCAAGGCTCGTAGCTGCCCAGAGCACAATTGATTCAAGAAAGTAAAGTTTTTGAAGTTAAAAACTTCATTAAAAAGAGGCAGGATTTATCCTGCTTATATTCTTTTTTTGTAAACTTTTTTGTAAATTAGTTTGAAAACTTTAACTATGTTTATTTATTCTAAAGAGTCTATTATGTCTGAAATCTTGTATGAAAATCCTGATTCTTAAAGGCATTTCCTTAAAAATATAATAATGTAACCCTTTTTTGAGGGTTAATGCTGTTATTTTACATCGAGCTTCATGCAGACTCCTCATCCAAAAATCATTATTGAATCGAGCCTTGCAGTACCTACTTTTGTCCAGTACTTACAAACACTACAGTATTGGATCTCGCCATCGGAACGTAGTTTCAGTTTAGCATGGCATTTTGGACATATTTTTAAATGTTTCATGAATAATACCTCTTGAATTTTTATTTTAGTTTAGTTCATCACAAAACTCAAAATTGGTTCTTTAAGTCTTGAATTTTGAATGATTTTCAAGTTTTGTGATGAGTTTACGCATTTGTTTAATTTTTTAGATATTTATGGAGGTGGTCTGATATGTTTGTTGGAGGTTATCTGATATTGTTTATCGGAGGTAGTCTGATATGTTTGTTGGAAGGTTATCTGATATGTTTGTTGGAGGTTATCTGATATTGTTTATCGGAGGTGGTCTGATATATTTGTAGACTATTGAAAGGCTAGTTTACTCCTTCTATGTTTATTCTTCTCCCATTTCTTTTCTAAACATGATGTAATCTCTTTCTACTTCTTCGAGTTCGTATTCCATTTTATACCCCATTTTGTGTTTTCGCTATTTTCAAGTTGATTTTTATTCATATGTGGATAACTTTCGAGAGGTTGTCTAAAGTTTATTTAGTTATAAATTTTTAACATGTTCCTTTTTTCCAATTTGTTTTTAATTTTAGATGAATATTGTATGAATGGCCCCAACATCTTTCATAAAGTTCTTCAGAGGTTAAAAGCATCCCATTCCCAAACAAAGATCCTTGTGAAATTTGCTTTGAAAGCTTCTTCTCTGTTATTTTATTCATTGACTGGTTCTCCTTTATTCTAGTTTTATTCCCTTTTTCCTGTAAAGGAATACGGAATCCTATTTCCTCTTTATTATATAAATAACTTACGCTTTTGAGATAAAAATAGATTAAAAAACATATAAGATATTAAAATTAATTTTAGAGGCTCTAAAAAATGGATATACACAGGCTCTATAAAATAAGAAATTTTTTGATAAAAACTCTCCTAAATTTGATCAAGAATCTATTAAATATGTGATGCAAGAAGAAGCCCAGAGGCGCTGTATCTACTGTATCCCCCAATACAGTTTCTCCGAATTTATGCTCCCCCAAGCACCATTGATTCGAAGAAGAATCAGCAACCTCCAGGAAATTCTTTTCATTTTGATGATCTCCCAGTTATACTCCCCAACTCCATCACATAATAATAGCATAAATTATATTAAATAAATCATATCAAAAATTGCATTCAAGCAAAAAATTGTTTGACGTAAAAGATTTCAAGTCCAGCATAGCCTTTTCTAAGTAGAACTTACATACTAAAATGAGATAGTTTCTCAGTAGGACTTAGGTACTTGAACTGAAAAACAGTAACATTAAGTCGTTATATGTCTAAAATTTGGCTTTAATGTTTCACGTTTATAATAACTAGTCCTAAAGCTCAATGTTGCTTCTCTAAATAATTCTGCATTTCGAATAGTTGATCATTTCAGATTATAAAAAATAGTTTTAAACTTTACGATTTTAAACGTGAAATTAGTTCTGGAATGAGGTTGTCAATAAAAAATTTATGAAAAATACAGGTTATTGCGGCCTCAATTAGCCACAACCTTTCCTGCGTCTCCTGTCGTTTGAGCGACTTTCAGTAGTTCCTTGAGATCATATAATCGGCAATCTGAAGGAGAAGCTCCTTTTCCGGACAGTCACACAGAGCGTCCAGTTTTGCTTTGCCTTCATTGATATATGAAATTGCAAGGTCCTTTACATAATCAATTGATCCGCATTCGGTTAAAATCCGGACGGCTTCGTCAGTTTCTTCCTGAGTTGCTTCCCCTTTTCCGAAAATGTCCAGTTTCACACCTTTTTCGAAAGCATCGATTACAATAAGAGTATGTTTCCCTTCCATAAGGTCGCTACCTCTTACCTTACCGAGCACTTCCTCTGGGGTGACCATATCCAGAACATCGTCATACATCTGGAACCCAATCCCTATAAAGCGCCCATATTCAGATAAGGCTTCAGCAATCTCATCAGAAGCTCCTCCAAGAAGAGCCCCGATCTTGGCTGCAGCTGCATAAAGGACAGAGGTCTTTTTTTCCACCATCTCAATATATTCAGCTTTACTAACCTTTTCCCTCTTTTCAAAATCCATATCAAGCCACTGGCCCTCGCAGATTTCTGTACAGGTTTTTGAAAGAACATCCATACATTTCAAAATCCTTGCAGGCTCGTTTTCAACTTTAGACAGGATCTCGAAAGCTTTAGAATAAAGAGTGTCACCTGCAAGGATTGCTCCGGCTTCACCCCATATCATGTGAACTGCAGGCTTCCCTCTGCGTAACTCATCCTTATCCATTATGTCGTCATGGATCAGAGTGAAATTATGTACAAGTTCCACGGCCACCGCTGCAGGTAAGACAGACTTGAGTTCCGAGCCTGTAGCTTCGGCTGCCAGAATAAGAACTGCGGGGCGGAGGCGTTTTCCTCCTGAATCTACCAGGTAGCGAGAGGCTTTATATAGCTCCTCTGGACGGACTACCGGAAGCAGTTCGTCAATTGCGGCGTCAACGTGGACACTTCTTTTTTTGATCTCATCAACTAACGTCATAAATATCACGAGGTACGGAATGATTTCTTATACAGTTATTCTTCTATATATAACACTTCACCGTTTCTGAGAAGGTGTACTGTGTCTCCAAGTACATACCCGGCATCTTCCGCCATCTCGATGTAGTGTCCGTGCATCTCCATGTCTCCATGGGCAGGGATTACATGTTCAGGATTCACCATACGCAGGAGTTCCCAGTGGTCTTCTCTATATGCATGCCCTGATACATGTACATTGTCATAAATCCTAGCGCCCCGCATCTTGAGCTTGGTCTCAAGGGCATAGCGGTTAGCCTGAGTCATAGGACTCGGAATCACATTTGCAGAGAAGATAACCTTATCTCCTGGCTCAATTACATATGGGGTTTCCCCGTTTGCAATGCGTACAAGGATAGATCCTGGCTCTCCCTGGTGCCCGGTAACAATTGGGAGGTACTTGTTCTTTCCATCCTGGATAATGCGTTTGAGAGCTCTATCTACATCCTTCCTCTGGCCGTGCATCTCGACATTGGAAGGCAGTTCCAGATAGCCAAGATCTTTAGCAGCCCCAACATAGCGTTCCATTGAACGCCCCAGAAGCACAGGAATCCTGCCCATTTCCCCAGCAGCTTCAATAATTGCTTTTAGTCTGGGAATATGGGAGGCAAAGGTAGTAATAATCATTCCTACATCTGACTCTTCTGTTCCAAGCAGTACATCCCTAACCATATCCTTTGCGATCTGTTCCGACGGAGTTTTACCTGAACGTCCGGCATTCGTGCTCTCTACAATCATTGCAACAACTCCTTCTTTCCCGAGGCTTTTAAGGCGCTCGAAGTCAGGAGCTTTACCCATTGTAGGAGTGCGGTCCAGCTTAAAGTCGCAGGCATAAAGGACCGCTCCAATTGGAGTGTGAACTGCTGCAAGCACACAATCAATAATACTATGCTGGACGTTGATGAACTCAATGGAAATATCTTCCGTAACCTGGTAAGTTCCGCCCGCATTCAATGGAATAACCCTGTTGCAAACCTCAAACTTGCGTTCGGCCTCGATCTGCTGCTTGATAAGAGCCGTTGTATAGGGCGTAGAGATAATTGGGGCATTATACCTATGAGCAAGTTTCGGAATTGCACCTATATGGTCAAGGTGCCCGTGAGTACAGACAATTGCCCGGACAGTTCCATTGATTTCTTTCATAATAGTATCATCAGGAATTGCTCCCATCTCAATAAGTTCGAGAGAATGCATTTTATCAATTTCAACATCCTCATGGATCTGAACCCTATCAAGACGAAGCCCCATATCCAGAATGATTATATCTTCACCTACAATAACTGCAGTCATGTTACGGCCCATCTCATTGTAACCGCCAACTGCAACAATTCCTATTTCAGTCATATTTTTACCTCTTATTTATTTTTTTATCCTTGTGAACCCCAATCCTTAAAAAACGGATCAGGTGATAACCTTAAAATGATAGCTGCGATGTGAATGGTACAGCATAGTTAGAGCCTAACACAGAATTAGCCTTAGAGCAACCATACCCAGCCCTGTTGCAGGAATAACTCCACTCCCGATGAGACGAATCAGGCTACATCTCTTGCAGAAGAATTCTACTTTAATATATCTGTTTATATACAGATACTCAAATGTTTGCCAAGCACGCTCCAGAATTGCCCCAGAACTGCCTTTAGATACTCTTCTCTTTATATACACATTTTTTTAAAGGATTCTACCTTTCCAGATCAAACAAAATCTGCTATTATTTCAATTACCAGGAGCCTTTACGTGCTCTTCTTTTACTGGCCAGTATTTTTTAGAACCTGATTTTCAATCAATCCTGTAAAGTTAAATTTCCGCCTTTAAAATGCTTTGAAAACATCCGCCTTTCTATTCTAGCTGATTTTTCTAGAGCTTATTCAGCAACCTGCTTTGTTATAATTAGGGCTTTTTTATTCCTGGTTTTATTATTGGGGCGTTTTTATATCTGGTTTTCTGGTTTATTCTGGTTTCTCTAATAAATTCCTGGTTTTATTCAATCCACTCTGAATTTATTCTGGCTTATACTGATTTATTCTGACTTATTATAATTTACTATAATATATTTTAGCTTCTTTTAATTTATTTTAATTCTATCCCAGCTGTTTCTCATCAAACCATTCTCATCTGGATAATTATATCATGATAACCTTATCAGGTGATTCTAACCTTCACCAGAAAATCCCTGAGTTTACAATTATCATAATAATTCTATTTCTGTAACGAAATTCCTTCATACTAAGTAATTTCAGCCTGAATAACTGTGAAAGAACTCTTTAGTGTAATTGATTTTACAATAATTCTATGAAACTAACTCTTAGTTTCATCGCCTTTAAGGTATTTTTATGAAACGGACTTCTGAACTTCATCGATTTTACAGCAATAATATTCTGGCAATTTATGAACCTGAAGCAGATCTAATGTATTGCTATTAACTCCAGATAATTCAGATGAATCCTATGCCTGTCCGTATAGTCCAAGTCAGTTTTCCAGGATTCGGAATGCAGACCACTTATTCATATTAACGATCTATTCCCGAACATTACTTTCATATTATGTATAAATATTGTTGTAGAACGACCCTTCTAATTAACATAACGGCTATTATATTTTACCGATATAATCCGAATATTAATACAGATCGGGTTTTAATATTTACAATACAAGTAAACCAAATTCTGCGCCAGGGTTCAGAACGAGTCTCCCGCTACGGCATAGTCTTTTACGTTAAAGCCACGCTGCCCCAAATATTCAAGAGTCCAGCCAGTAACAACCACAGGTGCGTTACGCATGTCCTGTATGTTTGCACAACCGCAGAGAAACATCGCAATCCTGAATTCATCCAGCATGCGAGAAAGGACTCTGACAACCGCTTCTTTCCCTTCAAGAGCAGGACCTACAAAAGGCAGGGCTGCACTTGCCGCACTGGCTCCAAGAGCAATGGATTTTGCGATATCAACCCCTGTCCTGATTCCACCGGTTGCGATAATTGGAAGGGAAACCCTAGACTCTATAATGCTGGCAACCGTGGGAATTCCAAAGTCCCAGAAAAGTTCCCCAAGGTGTTCGGAGGCATAATCTTCACTTTTTCTGGCTCGGTATACCTCAACGCCTGCCCAACTTGTGCCTCCCACACCTCCTACATCAATTGCAGACACGCCTGCTTTCTGGAGGAGAATTGCATCTTCCCTTGAGATCCCGGCTCCTGTTTCTTTAATAATTACTGGCTTGCTCAGTACGGAGCAGATTTCTTTTATCATGTCAAGACAGCCAGTGGCATCCCTATCCCCTTCTGGCTGGATGGCTTCCTGTAAGAAATTAAGGTGAATGGCAAGGGCGTCGGCGTCGATCATTTCTATGAGTTTTTCAAGTCCATCAATTCCATACTGGCGAATCTGAGCAGCGCCCACATTTCCGTATATAAAAGCATTCGGAGCTTCTTCCCTGATGACCCTGAAAGACTCTTCCTGGGAAGGGTCATCAATTGCAGCTCTCTGGCTTCCAACTCCCATTCCTACACCCAGCTCTTCAGCCGCAGCGGCAAGTGCAGCATTTACAGAAGTAGTGCCAGGGTGACCTCCAGTAATCGAAGCGATCAGAAAAGGAGCTTGCAGGCGTTTTCCAAGAAAGTCTATAGACAGGTTCAATTTATCCATATCGAGTTCCGGAAGCGCCCTGTGGATCAAGGTCACATCCTCAAAGCCCGCACTGACTTTTCGGGATTCAACCGGGCTTTCAGCACACAATTTCAGATGTTCGATCTTTCGCTGTGAGGTCGTGCTAATCATACTTCATACCCTTTTGTCCGGACTGATTGTGGTTCCCATAGATTCTCCGTTTAAGAACCGATATATATTATCCTCTTTCCTGGCATTGAATATATATGATGTAATACAAGACGTTTTGCTAAGTTCCAGAAGTTCCTGCACCTTCCCGAGCATCCCGCCCGTAACATCGGTACTTCCCGACCCCTTTATATAACGCTTGAAATATTCAAAAGTTTTTGGGGTGATCTCAGGTACGGTTTTTCCGTTGTTATCAAGCACTCCATCCTCTGCCGAGCCTAACCCGAGCCGAGTAATCTTGAGTTCTTTTGCAAGATAAGGGACTATCTGGTCTCCTGAGAGCACACACGCTTTGAGCTCAAGATCCATAACAACATCTCCGTGCAGCACCGGGACAAGCCCATTTTCGAGCATGAGCCTTATGTTATCAAGGTACATACTCTCAATTCGCCCGTTTCTGCAAACCGTACAGCACATAGGATGTACGGCTATAGCCCGGACTCCGTAATCATTTAAAGCATCTACCACTCTGGATGCAAGTTTCTTGACAGACTCATGTGTTACAATTGCTCCTTCAGGATCAAAAACCCTGCCAAGCCCATATTTTTTAGCATAGGTGTGCCCAAAAGAACCTGCACCGTGTACAATAATCATTTTTCCCCTGTATTCGGAAACTTCTTTTGCAATTCTCAGGAGGGCATCCTCTCTTACAACCCCTTGATCTGCAGCTTTGTCAGTAATGACACTGCCCCCAAGTTTCAGGATAACAGGTTCGGTTGAGACATTCATGCAATATCACTTAATACCTTTTTAAAATTTTCAGCTTCCTTTATGAATAACGCGAAATTATGAAATAAGACTCCAAGAGCTCAAAGTTTGAGTTATTCATTCTAACCTTAAGCCCTGTTCCGTGGGTTTTGTTATGATTGCTTTGCCCCCTGCACCTGTAATGGCTTCAGCAACCTGTGTACATTTGTCAGGTGCTGTAAGGGCAACCATACATCCCCCACCTCCACCTCCTGTACTCTTTGCTCCGAAAGCTCCAGCTCCCCGAGAGGAGTATATTAATTTGGAGAGCTCAAAAGTATTTACGCCAAGTGCGTCCAGAATACCCTGGTTCACATTCATAAGTTTGCCAATTGAAGAGTAATCTCCTGCCTGGAAAAAGGGTTCTGCGGTCTTGGAAATTCTTCCAATGACAACCATCAGAGGCTCTATAAGATGTGGATAACTTTCACGGAGTTTTCTCACATTTGTTACAAGCTCTTTTGTAGAAGCGAAAACTCCTGTATCCCCGATAACAATTCCGCAATCGGGCGTCTTCAGCTTTCTCCTATCGGGAATGGTCACAACCCCTCCGAATGTAGAAACATAAGTGTCAGTAGGACTTGCGGCTCCTTGTACCTGAATTTCGATTTCATGCCCCATTTTAGCGATTTCTTCGAGAGAGAGGCCACAGCCAAACATTTTATTGAGCGCACCTATACTTGCAATCGTAACAGCGGCAGATGAACTGAGTCCCGAGCCCACAGGAATCTCAGAATCAACTTTCAGATGAACACCATCTATTGGTACGAGTTCTCTCATTTTCTCAATGGCTGCGGAGATATAAGGATGTTTTTCAAAATCAATCCCTGTTCGGCCAATTTCCGACTGAATTATTATAGAGTCACATAATTCCACCCGCACACGGGTCCTTAATTCAATTGCACATCCTATTGCGGTTTCTCCGTAGACAACCGCATGTTCTCCGAAAAGATAAATTTTCCCGGGGGCAGAACACGAAATCATATTACTCCTCTGAAATTCATAAATTCGATTTAAGATATAAAGTAATGAATTTACATTCGAAATGAAAGCATATTGACTTCTAACTCAGTAATAAATTAATTTAATGGATTATTCAATTTATTTTTTATTGTTTTATTTTTTACAGACCTAGATTAGGTTAATAAAGTCTGAAATCCGTAAAAAATTTACTTGGAACAGGTAAGTGTTTCTGTATCTTTAATTAAAAACAGATGTACTCCGTTTTTCTACGGAATTACTCCACAATAATTGCGGCATATCCTACAACTGCGTTCATATCTCCGGAAACCTCACCACTATTTGAATATTTAAGCAGTTCAGCCCGAGTTGCACCAAGCTTCTTTGAGGCTGTTAGCATCGCAGAAATAGGTCCATATCCACATACGGATGCATTTCTTCTATAAAGCCTTTCATAGATTCCTGGAACATCCAGATTAAGGATAGCTTCTATAATTTCGTTATCCGTTTCCCTTGCAAGGTTTGCAGGCTGGTAATGAGTAAAATCGCTGGATGCGATGAAGGCGACTTTTTTCCCACTTTTTGAAACAAGGTTGGCAATAAGGGTCCCCACCTCAATTGCGGTCTCTTCATCCTGCATACCCAGGCAAATAGGAAGAATCCTGAAATTCTGATCAAAGCGGTATTGAAGAAAAGGAAGCTGAACTTCGATCGAATGCTCGTATCGGTGTCCAAGCTCATCCACATCAACAATACTTCCCGCTAGTCCTTCGGCAAGTTCTCGATCAACTTCGAGAGTTCCCAGGGGAGTTTTCCAGGTATCCGTGGATACTGACACCGGTGAACCATATCCCGTATGACTAGGACCAAAAAGGACATATGTATCGGCTTTGGGAAGAGCTGCATAAACGTGTGCAGCAACTCTTCCTGAATATACATATCCTGCATGCGGGCAAACCGCTCCCAGGATATTTCTTTCCCGGATATCCAGACCTTCAAAACATTGCTTAAGTTCTTTCTCCAGATTTTCAGGACGCAGGGGATAGAACTGCCCTGCAACTGCTGGCTGTCTCATTTATGATCACCCATATAAAATACGGGCTATTTTTATATATCCTTGCAGTCTGCAGGGCTGCCTTTCGGAATCAGAGAGGTGTTTCGAAGTCAGTCAACTCGTAATTGAAAGGAGTACTGTTAAGCCGGGAGACTTCCCTTGCAAGCAGCCAGTAGACAAGGGAAAGAGCTTTTCTACCTTTGTTGTTTGTGGGGATTACAAGGTCCACATTGGAAATCAGGTTGTTAGTATCACAGAGTGCTACAACAGGCACTCCGATGCTTGAAGCTTCCTTTAGTACCTGGGCATCACCTGCAGGGTCGGTTACAATCACAACGTCAGGCTCAAAGAAACCATGGATCTGAGGGTTTGTAAGTAAGCCTGGGATGAACCTTCCGAGCATTGCTCTTGTGCCTAATGCTCTGGAGAACATCCTTGCAGGATGCTGACCGTACTGCCTTGAAGAAACCACAAGGATCCTTGAAGGGTCATAGTGAGACAGCAATTTTGCTGCAACTCTTATTCTTTCATCTGTTGACTGGATGTCAAGCACATATAATCCATCAGTTCTGACCCTGTATACGAAACGCATCATATCCTGGGTCTTTTGCTGAGTGCCTATGTGAACGCCTGCTGCCAGGTATTCGTCAATAGAAACAAGAGAAGTAGAACCTTCTTTTGTAGGAGGTTCTTCTTCCTCTGCTTCTACAGGCACAGATCCGGTTTTTGCTGCGGCTTCCTTTTCAGGTGCAGGTTTTGCTTCAGCCACGATATTTTCTTCAGGCAAAGGCTGTTTGTTGTTTTCCTCCTGCCCTGTCTGCTCAATTTCCTCCATAAAGTCACCTCATAATATAGAATCAACAATAAAACACATTCAATATCTGAAAATGTATCCCACTGCGTTTTTAATTGGTTTTACGTTTGACCGTTATAGGAATAACTCCGGCCTTCAACTCTTTAATAGCAAGATTAAGAGGGTCCAGTCGCCCGTCATCTTCAACAAGGACAGGAGCTCCCATTGCAATTTGCAATGCTCTTGCGCCTATGATCCGTGCACGCTCAAACCGGGTATACTTTTCCTTGACCAACTGATCACCCTGAAATTTAAAAACGCTCCGATGAATTCCGATAATTTAGAATCATGATAAGTTTGATATTTTACAGTACATGCCTTAAAACCAGCACCCAGAAAATAGGGAAATGGGACCGCTGAGATTCGAACTCAGGTTCCGGCGTCCCGAACGCCGAAGGATGGACCAAGCTACCCTACGGTCCCTTACTGGTACGGCGAAAGCACATCAACGAGTTCAACATGGCTTAACAGCATTCTGCGACAGCAGTAGCGGGTGATCCCAAGATCATCCAGCACTGCAGCAGCGTTTTCGCCATCACTGACACGTCTTTTGTACTCATCCCAATAGTTTGAGATTACTTTTCCACATGAGAAACATCGGACTGGGATCATAGTCTTACCTGTAAGATTTCTGGTATTTAGCCCTTGCTCCGGGCCCACCGAAGTTCTTTGATTCTTTCTGCCTGGAATCGCTTACAAGTAAATTGCGGTCATAGCTTGCGAAGTTATCTCTGATGATTGTGTCATTTGTCCATTCCACAATACCTCTGGCAACTGCGGTCCTTACCGCATTAGCCTGTCCGATAATTCCGCCGCCCCGGACATCTACATTAATGTCAAGTCCAGAGACCACTTCATCTCCTGCGATCAGCAGAGGTTCTGAGATCTTCATCATTACAAGCTCTGGAGTATATAGCTCGAGCGGAATTTTGTTGATCCTGATCTTCCCGGTTCCTTTTGTGACTGTTGCACGTGCAGTTGCAGTCTTGTGCTTTCCAGATGAATTAACTACTTTGACCATGAGGACTCACCCTTTAAAATTTTGAACCCATTTTTTGGCTCACTTCACCAAGTTCAATATATTTACTTGAGCTTAAAAGCCTCATATCGGCATCTGCAATTGTGATTGTTTCAGTGTCCTTGAGTTCGGCGGGAACACCTACATAGACCTTAAGCCTGGACATTGCGTCTCTGCCTCTTGCTCTCTTATAAGGTAGCATGCCACGGACAGTCCTCTTAAGGATGCGGTCCGGACGCTTCGGGAAGTAAGGCCCGAATTCCGTAGCACCTCTTTCCCGGGTTTGCCGGTATTCTTTGAGGGTGGTCGCCCTTGAGCCAGAAATTACGGCTTTTTCAGCGTTTACAATATATATTTCTTCGTCTCCTGAAAGCAACTGTTTTGCAACTGTACTTGCAAGACGTCCTAGAATAAGCCCATTTGCATCGATAACCGTCATCTTCGACACCTCAGCGGAAAATCCGGATACCGGACCCTTTTGGATTTGCTTCCATTATCTCTTCGAGACTCAGGCACTTGCCACCGGCTTCAGTGATCTTGTCAACTGCAGAGTCACTGAAGGTTAAAGCCGCAACAGTTACAGGGTGGTCAAGAAGACCTGCGCCCAGTACTTTTCCCGGAATAAGCAGAACATCGTCCTCTGCTGTGTGCCTGTTAATCTTACTTAAATTCACAGCCGCATAGTTTCTGGACGGCATCTCAAGACGTCTCGCGATATCCTTCCAGATGGGGGCAGTGTTTGTATTTGCCCTCTCCTTCAGGGTAAGAATCAGGGAAACGATTCTTGGATTTGTTTTTCTTGTTAGTTTTACCAGTGATTTTTTACCCAATGTATGTTCCTCCGCAAGATTTGTATAAACCTCACTCACGCGGAAAAAAATTCCCTATCGCGTTCGAACATCGCTATAGCTGCTCCTTCGGAACTTGAATCCAAAAGCAGCAAATTTAAAGAACAAGCGATTAGTCGGAATTGGTATGATGTGAATAACATTTCTAGTACATAAAGATTATGTGCATCATTAGTCCGATTTGCAAGAATTCCAAATAATAATCTTTTTTGTCTCTAATATTTTTTTGATTCTGTTTGCTTATAGTCTCAATCTTCGATTTACTCATTAATCATAATACTTGCTTTTGAGCTAACCTCGTGATAGAATGTATTAGAAAGAAATCCCATTTTTATAATATTAAACGAATTATATTACTTGGGGAACAATTAGTTTTTGGGGAACAATTAGTTTTTGGGGAATAATCAGTGTTGGGAAAGCGGGAAATCTCGCATACAATTAGTATCCGATCTATAAGCAGGAGGCAAACGAATTTAGACTTCCTAATAAGTGTCAACAATATATTACTGCGCCTGGTACAAAATATGAAATAAGCGGGCAAGCGGGCAGGAAAACGCAAACAGAAAACCGCTGACAGAAAATGGGTGGTATTATCATGCTGACAGTTATTCAATACCTTCTGGATAGATTAAAGCAACTGGGAATAAGGGATGTTTTCGGTGTGCCAGGAGACTTTGCATTTCCAATCAACAACGCCATCTGTGATGATAAAGAGCTTCGCTGGATAGGCTGCTGCAATGAACTGAATGCTGCTTATGCTGCTGACGGTTATGCTCGTGTTAAAGGCATGTCTGCACTGTCTACTACTTTTGGCGTAGGTGAACTTTCCACACTATGTGGTATAGCAGGCTCTTATGCAGAGTATAATCTGGTATTCCATATTGTCGGAATGCCAAAAATACAGGTACAGAAGACTCATGCTATAGTTCATCACTCGCTGGGAGCCGGAGAATCCAGCATATTTATGGAAATGGCTACGCCAGTAGTATGTGCAAGTACGATGCTCACTCCAGAAAACTGTATTCAAGAAGTCGAGCGTGTTATCGAAACAGCCCTGGAGAACCACCGTCCTGTCTACATTGCAATACCTCACAACTATGTGAATGCAGATATTTCATCCTTTAATGCGCCTGTAAGAAAACCTGTAAAAAGCGACCCTGCAACTCTTGAAAAAGTGGTCTCGATTATTGCAGGTAAAATCTCGAATGCAAAGCAAGCCTGTGTTATGCCAGGTTTTCTTGTTGACAGGTTTGGACTCAAGGACCTGTCTATGGCTGTTATTAATGCTTCGGGCTTGCCTTATGTTACTATGGCTCTGGATAAGTCAGTGCTTGACGAGACTAATCCCTCCTACCTGGGATTATACATGGGAAAACTTATCAATCCTGAAATCCGAGAATTCGTGGAATCCTGCGACTGTATCCTTGTTATAGGCACTATCTTATCTGATGTTAACACAGGCAAGTTCACGGCTAAGCTGGATAAGTCCCGAATCATCAATATCATGCCTTCAAGTGCCCATATAGGGTATACCGATTATATCAATGTAAAGATGCTTGATGTACTGGAGGAACTCACCAAAAGGCTTAACAAGCGTACCGACATCAACGGCCCTTTTGCCAGACGTCCAGCTGTTCCAGAGATAAATGCTGAAGATC
Source organism: Methanosarcina sp. A14 (assembly GCF_001729375.1). NCBI lineage: Archaea > Methanobacteriati > Methanobacteriota > Methanomicrobia > Methanosarcinales > Methanosarcinaceae > Methanosarcina > Methanosarcina sp. A14. The sequence continues at coordinate 29,458 of NZ_LZPK01000055.1, forward strand.
CGATAATGGCCGACTATTTATACGCGAAGTACGCGGAGTTCTTTAAGCCCGATGACATAATTATAGCTGACTCAAGCTCATCCTTTTATGGGTTACTACCCCTACTTTTACCAAAAGGAACTAAGTTCGAGAACCAGATGCTTTGGGCAGCGATTGGCTGGGCTACTCCCGCTTCCTTTGGCACTGCACTGGCTGCACCTGACAGGCGAGTAATTCTTATTACTGGAGAAGGGTCACACCAGATGACTGCTCAGGAAATCAGCCAATTTTACCGCCATGGTCTAAAGCCTATTATTTTCGTGCTGAATAACCAAGGCTACCTGATAGAAAGAATGCTGTCTAAAAAAGTAGATTACTGCTATAATGACCTTGCAGAGTGGCAATACTATAAGTTACCGGATGTTCTCGGCTGCAATGATTGGATTACGAGAAAGGTTACTACCTGCAGGGACCTTGATAAGGTCATGAGAGAGCTAGATAATGCTAAAACGGGCGCATACATCGAAATAGTTACACCGAAATTATCGGCTCCCTCGCTTATGGAAACAATTCACAAAAACTTGTAAAAAGTACAATTTAAGTCTATTAAGGAGTTAAGGGAAGTTGTTCTCTCAGGCGACTTTTCTCCGATATGTTTGAATAAAAATGTGGTCTTGAATTGAAAAATCTTGTCCAGAAGGAATGACGAAGAGCCAAAATTTGCCTTAGACAGCTGCAACTTCTCTTCTATTTAAGTAGTTACAGGTACTGTTATCTTCTGTTGAGTAGTTGCAGAAAATCTATTAATAAGATATGCCAAGTACCGACCTCGAAACCCTGTCATAAATTCCAGAAATATCGCATCCGAACTTTTTTGCTACAATAAGTGCCACGATCCGGATATCCACAAGATAGGAAAGCCGGTCCTGCATGAAATTAATCTCGGAAACCAATTTTTGCCGGCTTATCCCAATGTCTGCGGAGATAAATTCCAGAACCTGCTCAAAGGAAATTTTTTCTTTTACCTGCACTTTTTCTCCAGAACGGTCTGAATTTTCAAGAAAATTCTCTGACGGCTTGAAAGCATGTGGAACCCGGATACTTTCCACATCAAAACCGGGCACAAGAACCCCGGCTTTAAGTATTAGAAACCCTGCTTCAAGGGCTTTTTCCTTTACTTTTGAGGCAATTTTCGGGGAAAACCATTTCAGGTCAAAAGCCAGGGAATACTCAAAATCCTTTTCCGAGAGAGAAGTTGCAAGAGTTTTTTTAAAAGGAACAGAGACTACGCGTTTAAGTTCTTCCATTAACTGCACCCATAAAATTGATCTGACACAGAGAGTTTAATTTGATATTGAAAGTATAATATTTAAAATGTATAATATTGTTGAAAGTATACTACTATTGAAAGAATAATATTGATAAGAGTATAATATTGTTGAAAGTATGACATTTTAAGTGTATAATATTATTGAAAAGTATAATATTATTAATAGTGTAA